>NC_022781.1:4855000-4940474 GCF_000496285.1 Bacillus toyonensis BCT-7112
ATGTATTGAAAAACGAAGACGTCCGATCTCATGATGATGCGATGCGTATTTTTATGAATGAACTTTCTGAAACGATGGATAAAGAAGCAAGACATGTATTTGTAGGTCATGCATTTGTAACTTCTGCGGGAGAAGCGGAGGAGAATACAAGTGATGCAGAACGTCCGCTTTCAATTGGTGGTGCTGAATACGTAAATAGTCATTATTTTGATAAATTTCATTACACAGCGCTTGGACATTTACATCAAGCGCATTTCGTACGTAATGAGACAATTCGATATTCAGGTTCGCCACTTGCATATTCTATTTCTGAAGAAAAACATAAAAAAGGATATTATATCGTGGAACTGGACGAAAAGGGTGAAACAACAATTGAAAAAAGATTACTTACACCACGTCGTAAAATGCGAACAGTAGAAGCGAAAATAGATGAATTATTACAACATCCGGTAAGTGAAGATTACGTGTTTGTAAAACTATTAGATGAAAATCCTGTTTTGCAGCCAATGGAAAAAATACGCTCTGTATATCCAAATGCAATGCATGTTGAAAGGTCTATTCAAAGGCGAGAGTTCACAGAGTCAAATGAAGTAACTGTTTCAAGACATAAAACGGATGATGTATCTCTTTTAAAAGCTTTTTATAAAGAAATGAAAGGCTTAGATTTATCAGAAGAGAAAGAACGTCTATTTGTAGAAGTATTACAAACAGTGCAAGAACGGGAAGGTGAACGAGGATGAGACCGATTCAGCTAATTATGACAGCATTTGGGCCATATAAACAGACAGAAGTAATCAATTTTGATGATCTTGGAGAGCATCGTATCTTCGCCATTTCTGGAAATACGGGAGCTGGAAAAACAACGATTTTTGATGCGATTTGTTACGTATTATATGGTGAAGCTAGTGGGGAAGAACGTAGTGATACGAGCATGCTTCGAAGTCAGTTTGCTGATGATAATGTTTATACAAGTGTAGAACTAACTTTTCAGTTAAAAGGGAAGCGCTATGAAATAAAACGGCAACTTGGCCATAAAAAACAAGGGAATAAGACGATTACAGGACATGCAGTAGAATTATATGACGTTATGGATGGAGAAAAAATTCCAGCTGTTGATCGTTTTCATGTAACAGATGTAAACAAAAAAGTGGAAGATTTAATTGGGTTAAGTAAACATCAATTTAGTCAAATTGTTATGTTACCACAAGGAGAATTCCGAAAACTATTAACATCTGAGACAGAAAACAAAGAAGAGATTTTACGTCGTATTTTTAAAACAGATCGTTATAAATTAATGCGTGAATTACTTGATCAAAAACGAAAACAATGGAAAGACGTTCTGCAAGAAAAACAAAAAGAGCGAGAGTTACATTTCCGCAATGTATTTAAACTACCAATTCGAGATGGAGCATTATTAGAGACATTAGTGGAACAAGAACATGTAAATACGCATCAAGTAGTAGAGGCGTTAGAGCAAGAAACAACGGCATATAAGACAGAGGTTGCGCAATTACAACTAGAACAAGATGCTCGAACAAAGCAATTAAAAGAAGCTGAAACACGTTTTCATGCAGCAAAATCTGTAAATGAGAAATTTACAGATTTACAACAAAAGAATGAGAGATACAACACTTTACAAGAAAACCGTGCAGTCATTGAAAGGAAAGAAACATCTTTTAGACGTGCGGAACAAGCAAAGCATTTATTACCATTTGAGCAATGGCACGAGGAAGCAATGCAAAATGAACAGAAGGCTGAAAGTTTATTAAAGCAGATTATCGTAAAAAAAGAGAATATAATAACCAGTTTTACACTTGCACAGCAGAAATACGAAGTAGAAAAAAATAAAGAACTTGAACGAGAAGATGCTAAAAAACTTGTTCAAAGATTAGAAGAATTACAATCAATTATTGCATCATTAGCTGAAAAAAAGTTGAATTTACAAAACGCTGAAATTCAACTAGGAAGATTAAAAGAAAGTATGCAAAAGCTCGATCAACTACTAGAAGAGCATACAAATCAAAAACAGAGAATGTCTGGTGAATTACAGCAATTGGAACAAGCACTTGAGCAGTATGTAGCGAAAGTAGAAGAACTAACGAACATGCGAGAAGATGCAAAAGTTTTAAAGCAAGCATATGACGTTTGGCAAGAGAAACAAAAATTCGAGCAAGAAAAAGAAGCAGCATATACTAAGATGCAAGAGGCAGTTCGTGCATATGAAAATATGGAACGCCGCTGGCTAAGCGAACAAGCAGGCATATTAGCACTTCATTTACATGATGGTGAATCTTGTCCAGTTTGTGGTAGTACGAATCATCCGAAAAAAGCGACAGAGCAAAGTGATGCGATTGATGAAAAAGAGTTAAATGATTTAAGAGACAAGAAAAATGTCGCTGAAAAATTACATGTTCAAGTAGAGGAGAAATGGAATTTCTATCGACTACAATATGAACAGGTGATCGAAGAAGTCATGAAACGAGGGTATCACTCAGATGAATTAGTTGAAACGTACAGTGCACTCGTTCAAAAAGGAAAACAATTAGCGGCAGAAGTTAATACGTTAAAAGAAAGCGAAGAAACGCGTAAGCAAATTGCTGTGAATATAAAAAGTGTAGAAGAAAAAGTAGATGAACTTCAAAAACAAAAGCGTGAAGCAGAAACATTGCAGCACCGTACAGAAATGGAGTGCATGCAACTTCGTACGTCATATGAACATGATAAGCAAAATATTCCAGATAACTTACAAACAGTACAAGCTTGGAAAGTACAGTTTGACCAAGCAATGCAACAACTTAGGTTAATGGAAGACGAATGGAAGAAAGTGCAAGAAGCATATCAACATTGGCAAAATGAAAATATACGTATTCAAGCAGAACATGAAGGTGCATCTAATCAATTTGAAAGTGCAAAATTGAAGAAAGAAGAGACTCTCGCGCGCTTTATGAAAGAACTAGAGCAGAGGGGATTTATAGATCAGCTAACGTATAAAGAAGCTAAGTTAAATGATGCTGAGATGGAGATGTTACAAAAAGAAATTCAAAGTTACTATTCATCTCTTGAAGTACTTGCAAAACAAATTGAAGAGTTACATGCTGAATTAAAAGATAAAAAGTTTATAGATATTACATCGTTAGGTGAGCATATAAAAGAATTAGAAATCAATCTCGATATAAGTAAAGAAAAACGACAACGTGCGCAAAACGCTGTAACATATATTTCTGATTTACATGAAAATATTAGACGTATTGATGAACAAATTCATGAGGAAGAAAAAGCTTTCCAAGAACTAGTTGATTTATATGAAGTAATGAAAGGCGATAACGAAAGTCGCATATCATTCGAGCGTTACATCTTAATTGAGTATTTAGAACAAATTGTTCAAATTGCAAACGAACGATTACGAAAATTATCAAATGGGCAATTTTATTTAAAAAGAAGTGAGCGAGTTGAAAAAAGAAACCGTCAAAGTGGATTAGGTTTAGATGTGTACGATGCATACACCGGCCAAACACGTGATGTGAAAACATTATCTGGCGGTGAGAAGTTTAACGCATCGCTTTGCTTGGCGCTTGGAATGGCAGACGTCATTCAAGCGTATGAAGGTGGTATTTCCATTGAAACGATGTTTATCGATGAAGGTTTCGGTTCATTAGATGAGGAATCATTAACGAAAGCAGTAGACGCTTTAATTGACTTACAAAAATCAGGCCGATTTATCGGTGTTATTTCACACGTTCAAGAGTTGAAAAACGCAATGCCAGCTGTATTAGAAGTAACAAAGCAGAAGGATGGGTGTAGTCAGACTCGGTTTGTGGTGAAGTAAGTTCAATTTTAGTTCATGCTAAAAGATTTAATCACGCTTTTCTCGAATTGTTTCATAAATTTATTATGTAAGTAATAGTTTATATTTTAAAATGTTTTATTTACATTTAAATTTAAATAAAAGTATGTAAGCTGGTTCTAATCGTTATTAAATGTAGAACTTATGAAAAATCAAAGGCCGTCTCTTTTTTTAGAGACGGCCTTTGTATGTTTGTTATTCAAAATTTGATAACTCACCTATGAATTATCAGAAGAAGGCGGTGTATTTTCCAAACGATTATAAGCTTTAAAAGCTACGATTGCCGATATAACACCACCTACTAAAAATAGAGTTGATCCACCAACTAAAATGATACGACTGACATATGTCTCACGTGCTTCTTCAATTTCTTCTTGTAACATTGTAGGCATATGAAATCCTCCTTTGCCAAATTGTTTTGTAAATAGTATATACAAACGCCTAAAATGTGTTAAGATTACTGGATAGTTTTATGCGGAAGATACAAAATGCATAAAACTATCCAGCACGTAGTAGGATGCAAGTCATTAAATAAATCTTCATCATAAATTTATGCTAACTTCACATAGAGCACATATTAACATTGTATTATGTATATGTACCAAATAAATAAATGAATAAATAAAAAAAGTGAATAATTGTAAGTTCTATTTTTGAAAATTTGAGATCCTATTATTTCTATATAAAGGTCTTGAGCGGGAGTATTGAATTTTGTAGAAATGGATCTTAATAAAAAGGAATTCATATAAAAGGGGAATGTCTTATGACAACATATACGAGTGAAATGAAAAAAAGTGTAGTTTCAGAAGAGGATGTAGATATTTTAAAAATTATGGCGCATCCAATCCGATTACAAATTGTAAATGAATTAAGTACTAGAAAAACTTGTAATGTAACACAATTAACAGAATTGTTGAATATTCCACAATCGACTGTTTCGCAACATTTATCAAAAATGAAAGGTAAAGTGTTACGAGCTGAGCGAAAGGGTTTAGAAATTTATTATCACATTAATAATTTAAAAGCGAGTAAGATTGTTAATGTTTTAGGATATATAAACTAATGAAGTATTATGATATAAAATAGCCTCTGCTGGTGAGCAGAGGCTATTTTGTGTTGTTTTATCCCGCATTAACGGGCAATGAAACTTCCACCTCAAAATTTAGCTTGAGCAAAGAAATTAGGATGGGAGATAAACTGCCCGTTAATGCCCGATTGGTGAGGGTTGATTAAAGTTTTACTTTATGTATTTGCATTTAAAATTTTATAGTTTTTATGATTTACTATCGTTCGATCAAATTCAAAAGTACCACCGCTTACATCTGTAATTTCAACTAAGACCGATTCAGTATATAGTTTTAGTACAGACCCTGTAATCTTTAAATTATTTCGTTGAAAAAGTATAGTATCCCCTACGTTTGCTTTCATAGTACCTCCTTATAAAAGACAGAAATATTTGTTTATTACATATATTAAACCACGGATAGTTATATTAGTGAATATTTAGTTTTGTTTATCAATGAAAAATTTTTTATTTAATAAAAAAGTATAGAGTGCTCCTATGGTAAAAGTTATATTTTGTTTAAGGTTATTATATGCAAAGTAAAATTTTTCAGAATTGGCGAACCAATATTTCTATGTAAATTATGTAGCTAAACAAATTAATCAAAAGAGAGATAATATGTAGCTCTAAACGTAAAGTAGATCAGCAAAGTTTTATAGGGAAGGCAGCATTGTTTTTAGGAGTACAGTAAGTGATTTCTTCAATAAGTATAAATAAGCGTTTCTCAAAAGTAATAGTATTCAGGTGAATATAGTATAAGGAATGAAAAGAAATGGAGTTATGATCTGTATAAATCTGACTAAAAATATAGAAAAACTCAAATATAAAAAGGTATTCAATTAAAAATGGAGAAGTAATATATATGAAAGGAGAGATTCATATGAGTAAAGGGAAAAAGAAAGTTAAGCAAACTAGTTTTCTGGTGAATTTTTTGAACGGCAAGGGGAGTCTCGTGAAATTTTAATAGTATTATAGTTATCCCCTTGTGAAAAAATTGGTTGGGGGAATATATAAATGATAACAGAAATGAATATTAAAGTAGTTTGTGAGGAACAGTTTTCAAATAGAGAAATAAAAATTTTAGAGACGTTTCTTTCAACTCTATCGGGGCATTCTAACGCTTTCGTTACAAAAGAGGGGATGTTTTTAAATCCTTTAAGTAAAGAGAAGAGTGTGGTCTATTATCACAATTTTGTATTTGTAAAATCACTTACAGAAGAAAAGTGTGCAGAATTAAAAGAAGTTTTAACAAGACGTATTAAAAACGCTTTCGTTATGATGGAATTTGTAGAGCCAATCGTTACATTTGAAGAAACAATTATAAACGTATAAAGAAAATCAGCCTTATGAATTGACCTAATAAAACCTTCTCTTTACTAAATAGTAAAGAGAAGGTTTTATTACAGCCCAGTTTAATTTACGAAAATACAACAACTCAATTCAAATAGTACGTGTATTAACAAAGGCTGACAATGATTTCATTTGTGTTCTACTATTTAAAGTTCAATTCAAAGATGGTTGTCAAACAGATATTCATATAGGCCGAATTTTTGAAAGTAAAGTTTTTAATAAGATAGGTATAGATGAGAAGTCATTCTGAGATTAAAGAGGACACTATAGGATTGTAACCATTACACTTTTAATGTAATGGTTTTTTTCATGCAAACAACCAGAAACTTCGAAAAGAAGTTATATATATTCGTATCCAATTAAGTAGGGAACCTTTTGTTTGCATAAGGTAATCAAAATTTGACTGGAGCAAAGAAATTAGGTGGGAGTCGGGCTGCCCGTAAACATTTGATTGGTGTGGCCTAATAATCAATGAGAGGTGAATAAAATCCTACAGATTAAAGTTTCACTAAATGAAAAAGATTTCAAAAACACTTGTAAGCCGTACTTATATAACACAATACGAACAGCCGCTACGTATTTAATAAGTAGTTCTTTGTATTTCACCCTTCGTTTTCTGTAACTGATTTCATATTTTTGACGCTTTGTATTGTAAGTGCTTACATAAGCGGAAACATCTTATACAATGAAGTTGTCAAATCAAAGAGGTGGACAAAATGAACATAAAAAAATCAAATGTAGCGAATAGCATTGAAATAGAAGGAGGAGGCGGGATAATATGAAAAAATCAACTGTTAATCCATGGCTTGTTGTCCTTGGTACAGTCATAGTACAAATGGGGCTTGGAACGATATATACTTGGAGCTTGTTCAATCAGCCTTTAGTTAGTAAATTTGGTTGGAGTCTGAATGCTGTTGCTATAACTTTCTCGATTACAAGCCTTTCTTTAGCGTTTTCAACATTGTTTGCGAGTAAATTGCAAGAAAAATGGGGACTTCGTAAACTCATTATGATAGCTGGACTAGCATTAGGACTAGGATTAATACTTAGTTCACAAGCTTCCTCATTAATATTGCTTTATGTATTAGCAGGAGTTGTCGTAGGGTATGCAGATGGTACAGCATATATCACTTCACTATCGAATTTAATTAAGTGGTTTCCAGAGCGTAAAGGTTTAATTGCTGGTATATCTGTCTCTGCATATGGTTCAGGTAGCCTAATCTTTAAATACATAAACGCACAGTTGATTGAATCAGTTGGTGTATCACAAGCGTTTATATACTGGGGTTTAATTGTTACAGCTATGATTGTGATTGGCGCTTGTTTAATCCATCAAGCTGCTGATCAAGGGGCAGTTCATGAAACAAAAACGAAGGAATATACAACGAAAGAAATGCTAGGTACAAAACAAGTATACTTATTATTTATTATGTTATTTACATCATGTATGAGTGGCTTATACTTAATTGGCATGGTAAAAGACATCGGTGTTCAACTTGTAGGGCTTAGCGCAACAACAGCAGCTAATGCAGTGGCTATGGTTGCAATCTTCAATACATTAGGTCGTATTATTCTAGGACCGTTATCAGATAAAATCGGCCGTTTAAAAATCGTTACTGGTACTTTTGTTGCTATGGCGACTTCAGTCTTGGTCCTAAGTTTCGTAGATTTAAATTATGGTATCTACTTCGTCTGTGTAGCAAGTGTAGCGTTTTGCTTTGGCGGAAATATCACTATTTTCCCAGCTATTGTTGGTGATTTCTTCGGCATGAAAAATCATAGTAAAAACTACGGAATTGTGTATCAAGGATTCGGGTTTGGAGCGCTTGCAGGTTCCTTTATCGGTGCAATTCTAGGTGGATTTAAACCAACTTTCATGGTGATCGGCGTATTATGTGTCGTGTCATTTATTATCGCAATTTTAATTCAAGCACCTAATAAGAAAAAAGAAAAAGAAGAAGAATATCGCAGTGTAGCGTAACGATTTAAACCTTCTATGGCACTACGATAAGAAAAAGCACTCTATGAAATAGGGTGCTTTTTTCTATATGAACTTTTTTAAATTATTTTTCCCTACCAAGTCCTTGTAATCGACGTAATGATACGAATAAAAGCGCGAGTAAAACATCAATTTGGATTATATTAGGATTTTATTAAGGGATGCATAATATAGGAAAATCTAAATAAATCTTAGATTATACATAGAATATTTATTGAGAAATGAAAGATGTAAAATAAAATATTTTCAGAAAAATGTTGAGAAAAGAAAAAATGAATTTTTGGTAAAGCATTGTAGGCGAAGAAATCTACAAGTTATCTTTTTGAATTTCAAAAAGATGATAAGGAATTATGGATTTATTTTGTATCCTTTATTACAGCCCGTAAAACCCCCAATGAATAAAGTTGCACTTTATTTAAAGTACTTTTTAATGCTTATAGATGTAGACTTACATAGAAACATAAAAAATATTTTGTCTGAAAAATAAAAAAAGATTGACAAGATTATTGAGAAACATTATCATTTCGATGTAAGAGCAGTAAATGAAAAACATTATCAATTAATTGCATTTTAATGAAAAGTACACTTGACCAATTAGTTTAGTAAGTGTATTATTTTTTACATTACCAATGATAATGAAAATCGTTATCATTTAATTTGTTTCATTAGATTAATTTTTATATGAAAGGATAGAGGAAATGAACGCAGGGGAATTTGATGGAAAAACCGTTTTCGTAACAGGTGCAGCGCAAGGTATAGGTAGTGTTGTAGCAAAAATGTTTTTAGAAAGAGGGGCTACAGTTATTGCGGTTGATCAAAATGAAGAAGGGTTAAATGTGTTATTAAATCATGATGCATCATATGAAACGCGTATGAAGACATTTCATTTAGATGTGAGTGATAGCAATGCTGTTGAAGAGGTAGTAAACCGAATTGAAAATGACATAGCGCCTATAGATATATTAGTAAATGTCGCAGGAGTTTTACGAATGGGAGCGATTAACTCTTTAAGTGATGAAGATTGGCATAAAACATTCTCTGTAAATACTACAGGAGTTTTCTATATATCTCGATCGGTAAGTAAACGTATGATGGTAAGAAAATCAGGGGCAATTGTTACAGTTGGCTCAAATGCAGCAAATACTCCGAGAATGGAAATGGCTGCGTATGCTGCATCAAAAGCTGCAACGACAATGTTCATGAAATGTTTAGGATTAGAGCTTGCATCATACAATATTCGCTGCAACTTAGTTTCTCCTGGTTCTACTGAAACTGAAATGCAAAGGTTACTATGGGCTGATGAGAATGGAGCTAAAAATATAATTGCTGGTTCCCAAAATACATACAGACTCGGTATACCATTACAAAAAATTGCACAACCTTCAGAAATTGCTGAAGCAGTATTGTTTTTAGCTTCTGATAAAGCGAGTCATATTACAATGCACAATTTATGTGTCGATGGCGGAGCTACATTAGGAGTTTAATAAAAAATTCAGGAGGTTTTCATACTATGAATGAACTTACAGCCGTAAAGGAACTGTCAGAAAAATTATTAGAAGATTATAAGACTGAATCTTCGTTCTTTTTCGCTTCACCAACTCGAACGATATTGACAGAAGGAGAGGTTACTACAGTAAAACATCATGAAATTGAAAGTTTTCCAGAACTTGTACAAGCGGTATTAAGTAATGCAAAACAATCCGGAAATCCGAATCCTATCGTTGTTGGTGCTTTGCCTTTTGATCGTAGAAAAGAAGTTCAACTTATTGTACCGGAATATTGCAGAATTACTGAGTGTTTACAGTTGGAGACAACAAATGAGATAAAACCAAATGAGAAACTGACATTTGAAATGACACCGGTTCCAGCTTCTGAAACTTATATGAATGGTGTGAAGCAAGGGATTGAAAAAATTCAGGATGGAGATTTAAAGAAAATCGTTCTATCTAGATCGTTAGATGTTAAATCTTCAGAGAAGATTGATAAACAAAAACTACTTCGCGAATTAGCAGAGCATAATAAGCACGGTTATACATTTGCTGTGAATTTACCGAAAGATGAAAAAGAGAACAATAAGACATTAATTGGAGCAAGCCCTGAATTGCTTGTTTCACGTAGTGGTATGCAAGTCGTTTCTAATCCATTAGCTGGTTCAAGACCAAGAAGTGACGATCCAGCTGAAGATAAAAGAAGAGCAGAGGAATTACTCTCTTCACCAAAAGATTTACATGAACATGCGGTAGTAGTTGAAGCGGTTGCTGCTGCGCTTCGTCCGTATTGTCATACATTGCATGTGCCAGAAAAACCATCAGTTATTCATAGTGAAGCAATGTGGCATTTGTCTACCGAAGTGAAAGGTGAACTTAAGAATCCAAATACTTCTTCTTTACAATTAGCAATTGCTCTCCATCCTACGCCAGCAGTTTGCGGAACTCCAATGGAAGCAGCAAGAGAGGCTATTCAAAAAATTGAGCCATTTGACCGTGAATTCTTTACAGGAATGTTAGGGTGGAGCGATCTAAATGGAGATGGCGAATGGATTGTTACAATTCGTTGTGCGGAAGTGCAAGAGAATACACTTCGTTTATATGCAGGAGCTGGAGTTGTTGCTGAGTCAAAACCAGAAGATGAGCTAGCAGAAACATCAGCTAAGTTCCAAACAATGCTGAAGGCTTTAGGGTTAAGAGATAATTCGTTGAATGAATAGGGGGAAGAAAGAATGTTAACAGGTTATACGGAATGGCCAAAAGAATTCGTCGATCGTTACCGAGAAGAAGGGTGTTGGCTTGGTGAAACATTTGGCCGAGTGTTAAGAGAGCGTGCTGAAAAATATGGAGATCAGATTGCAGTTGTAAGCGGTAATAAGCATATAACGTATAGTGAACTTGATAAAAAGGTAGATCGCTTAGCTTCAGGTTTACTGAATGTAGGAATAAAGAAAGAAGACCGAGTTGTAATCCAGTTACCTAATATTATAGAGTTTTTCGAAATATGTTTTGCACTATTTCGAATTGGAGCGCTTCCTGTTTTTGCGCTACCTTCACATCGAAGCAGTGAAATTAGTTATTTTTGTGAGTTTGGCGAGGCGAGCGCTTACGTTATTTCAGATAAGGCTCTCGGTTTTGATTATCGAAAACTAGCAAGAGAAGTGAAAGAGAAAGTGCAAACTTTACAACATGTAATTGTAGTGGGAGAAGAAGAAGAGTTTGTGAACATAAATGATCTGTATATGGATCCCGTCTCATTACCAGAAGTTCAGCCAAGTGATGTTGCGTTTCTTCAATTATCAGGAGGGACAACAGGACTTTCTAAATTAATTCCTAGAACACATGATGACTATATTTATAGTTTACGTGTTAGTGCTGAAATTTGTAATTTAAATGCAGAAAGTGTCTATATGGCCGTTCTTCCAGTAGCACACAATTACCCGATGAGTTCTCCAGGAACATTTGGAACTTTCTATGCGGGTGGAAAGGTAGTGTTGGCAACTGGAGGGAGTCCAGACGAGGCATTTGCTCTTATAGAAAAAGAAAAAGTGACGATTACAGCGCTCGTTCCACCATTAGCAATGATTTGGCTTGATGCTGCATCTTCCCGTAATAACGATTTATCGAGCTTGCAAGTGATTCAAGTAGGTGGTGCGAAATTTAGTGCCGAAGTTGCGAAGCGTATTCGTCCTACATTTGGATGTACGTTACAGCAAGTGTTTGGTATGGCAGAAGGGCTAGTAAATTACACAAGATTAAATGATCCGGAAGAAATCATTATTCATACACAAGGTAGACCGATGTCTACATCCGATGAAGTAAAGGTTGTTGATGAAAATGATAACGATGTAAAACCGGGTGAAGTAGGTAGTTTATTAACACGAGGTCCATATACAATTCGTGGTTATTATAAAGCGGAAGAGCATAATGCACGATCATTTACAAAGGATGGATTTTATCGCACAGGTGATCTTGTAAAAGTAAATGAACAAGGTTACATCATTGTAGAAGGAAGAGATAAAGATCAAATTAATCGTGGTGGTGAGAAAGTTGCTGCGGAAGAGGTTGAAAATCATCTATTAGCACATGATGCAGTACATGATGTAGCAATTGTATCTATGCCTGACGATTATTTAGGTGAACGCACCTGTGCTTTTGTTATAGCTCGCGGACAAGTTCCAACTGTAAGTGAATTAAAAATGTTTTTAAGAGAACGTGGTATAGCGGCTTATAAAATTCCAGATCGAATTGAATTTATTGAATCATTCCCGCAAACAGGAGTCGGAAAAGTCAGCAAAAAAGAACTACGTAAAGTCATTGCTGAAAAACTTATTACAGTAAAACAATAATAAAAACCGGAAGGAAGTGATTAGATGGCTATCCCATCTATTTCAGTATATAAAATGCCAATTGAATCAGAACTACCAAAAAATAAAGTGAATTGGACACCAGACCCGAAACGTGCAGTACTTTTAATTCATGACATGCAAGAATATTTTCTTGATGCATATAGCGATAAAGAATCACCAAAAGTAGAACTTATTTCAAATATTAAAATGATAAGAGAAAAATGTAAACAACTTGGTATACCAGTTGTTTATACAGCGCAACCTGGTGGACAAACGTTAGAACAAAGAGGTTTATTACAAGACTTTTGGGGTGACGGTATTCCTGCTGGACCAGATAAAAAGAAAATTGTTGATGAACTTACTCCTGATGAGGAGGATATATTCCTAACAAAATGGAGATATAGTGCATTTAAAAAGACAAATCTATTAGAAATTTTAAATGAACAAGGAAGAAATCAACTCATTATTTGCGGTATTTATGCGCATATTGGATGCCTTTTAACAGCTTGTGAAGCATTTATGGATGGTATAGAGCCGTTCTTTGTAGCAGATGCAGTTGCTGATTTTTCACTAGAGCATCATAAACAAGCATTGGAGTATGCATCTAATAGATGCGCAGTAACGACATCAACAAACCTATTGTTAAAAGATTTACAAAGTGTAAAAGGTGATGAGAGTGAAGGAATCACTATACAGGAAGTACATGAACTAGTTGCACAACTACTTCGTGAGCCAGTAGAGAGTATTGATATTGATGAGGACTTATTAAATAGAGGGCTTGATTCGGTCAGAATTATGAGTTTAGTAGAGAAGTGGCGTCGTGAAGGGAAAGAAATCACGTTTGCAGATTTAGCAGAACGTCCAACTGTTGCAGGTTGGTACAGCTTACTATCTTCACAAACAGCACAGGTGCTGTAACAAATAGACTACATAATAAAGGGGTAGTAAAGAATGCCTAACAGTCAAAAGATTCGTCATTCGTTATCATCTGCGCAGTCTGGTATGTGGTTTGCGCAACAATTAGATCCGCTTAATCCGATATATAATACTGGGGAATATGTAGAAATAAACGGGAATATTCATCAAGACATTTTTGAATTAGCTGTACGTAAAGTTGTAATGGAAGCAGAAGCACTTCATGTTCGCTTCGAAGAGGATGAAATTGGCCCATGGCAAGTTATTGAAGAATCACAGTTTCATATGCATTTTATTGACGTTCGTAAAGAAGAAAATCCTGAAGAAGCTGCTAAAGTATGGATGAAAAATGATTTATCTATGCCAGTCGATTTGAAAAAAGATACTTTATTTACTGAAGCACTTATTCAAGTTGAAAATAATCGTTTCTTTTGGTATCAGCGCATCCATCACATTGTGATGGATGGCTATGGATTTTCACTTCTTAGCCAAAAGGTAGCGAATGAGTATACATCACTTATAGAAGAAACAAACAAGAATGAAAAGCCATTTGGTTCTCTTGCAAAAGTTGTGCAAGAAGATATTGAGTATCGTGAGTCTAAACAATTTCAGGAAGATCGTACTTTTTGGTTAGAAAAATTTGCGGATGAACCAGAAGTTGTAAGTTTGGCAGAACGAGCACCGAGAACATCAAATGGATTTTCACGAGAAACAGCTTATTTATCTAGTTCTAGCACGAAAACTTTACTAGAAGAAATCAATATTTCGTTAACAAGTTGGCCGGAATTCATTGTCGCTGTAACAAGTATTTATATGCATAAATTAACAGGTGAAAATGATATTGTTTTAGGTTTACCAATGATGGGACGTCTAGGTTCTGTATCTATTCATACACCTAGTATGGTAATGAATTTAGTTCCACTTCGTATTACAGTAACTCCAAATATAACTCTTGCGGAATTATTGCAACAAGTTTCTAAAGAAATCCGAGATGTACGTCGCCATCATAAATACCGTCATGAGGAATTAAGAAGAGACTTAAAGTTACTAGGTGAAAATCAAAGGTTGTTTGGACCGTTAGTGAATGTTATGCCATTTGATTACGGGCTTAATTTTGCTGGGAAGCGTGGTATTACGCATAACTTATCAGCAGGACCTGTCGATGATTTATCGATAAATGTATATAAACGTTTTGATCAAAAGGAGTTAATGATTCATTTTGATGCGAATCCCGAAGTATATAATGGCGCGGAGCTAGCATTGCATAAAGAAAGATTTATGAATCTATTTGAATTAGTAATAAATAATTATGAGAAAAACGAGTCTATTGGAAAAATAAACATTACTCTGCCTGAAGAAAACCATAAAGTTTTATTGGAATGGAATGAAACGAAGGAAGATGATGAGTTAATCAGTCTACCTATATCATTTGAAAAACAAGTGCAAAAAAATCCAAATAAACTAGCGATTACTTGTGACGGTGTAAACCTTACGTATAAAGAGCTAAATGAACGAGCGAATGAACTAGCACATTATTTAGTAGAAGAAGGCATACGACCAAACCAGTTTGTAGCTTTAGTATTCCCTAGATCAATAGAAATGGTAGTTAGTATGCTAGCGGTCTTAAAGGCTGGTGCAGCATATTTACCAATAGATCCAGAATACCCAGCAGAAAGAGTTAATTATATAGTAAATGATGCAAAACTAGTTTGTATCATAACACATTCATCTGTTTCATCTAAGTTAGTTATAGAAAATGATATGAAAAAAATTGTATTAGATGAAGAAGAAACGAAACTAGCGTTACATACATATTCTCGTATGAATATAGCATGTAAGAATGATGTATCACTTTTAAACCCAGCCTATACAATATATACTTCAGGCTCAACAGGAAACCCAAAAGGTGTAATTGTTCCTATGAGAGGTTTAAGTAACTTTTTAATGGCTATGCAACAAAAGTTTTCATTAAATGAAAATGATCATTTATTAGCAGTTACAACTTTTGCGTTTGATATTTCTGCTCTAGAAATTTATTTACCTCTTATTAGTGGCGCAAGTTTAACAATTGCGCAAAAAGAAGACATACAAGAGCCATCAGCATTAACGACACTTTTACAAGAAGAAAGAGTGACCATTATGCAGGCTACACCGACGCTTTGGCAGGCGTTAGTAACTGATTATCCAGAAAAGCTACAAGGGCTAAACATACTTGTTGGTGGTGAAGCTCTTCCAGCGTATTTAGCAAATAAATTAAAAGAATTAGGTTGCTCAATAACTAATTTATATGGACCAACTGAAACGACGATTTGGTCTACTTTCATGAACATTGATGAAAGTGAAAAGGGTATACCACCTATTGGAAAGCCAATTTGCAATACAGAAGTGTATGTATTGGATGCAGGATTACAACCTGTTCCACCTGAAGTTATCGGTGAATTATATATTGCAGGAGAAGGAATCGCAAGCGGATATTTAGGAAAACCTGCGTTAACGGCTGAACGATTTGTTGCAAATCCATATGGAGAACCAGGGAAGCTTATGTACCGCACAGGTGATCTTGTGAAATGGCGTAACGACGGTGTGCTAGAGTACATGAGTCGCGCAGATCATCAAATAAAAATTCGTGGTTTCCGAATTGAATTAGCTGAAATTGAAACGGTATTACAACGACATGAAAATATTCAACAAGCGGTAGTGATGGTACGAGAAGATCGTCCAAATGATAAACGCATCATTGCGTATATCGTTGCAGAAGAAAAGGAACCGATTAATCTTTCAGAAATTCGTTCTTATGTTTCAGAAAGTTTAGCGAATTATATGATACCATCGGCATTTGTTGTGCTAGAAGAATTACCATTAACGCCAAATGGTAAGGTTGACAGAAAGAAATTACCTGCTCCTGATTTTAATGGAATGAACAATGAGAGAGTTGCTAGAAATCCGAAAGAAGAAATATTATGTGATTTATTTGCAGAAGTACTTGGTGTTTCTCGAATTAACATTGATGATAATTTCTTTGAAATGGGTGGACATTCACTTCTCGCATCTCGTTTAATGGCAAGAATTCGTGAAACGTTAAGTGTGGAATTAGGAATCGGGAAACTATTTGAATCACCAACTGTTGCCGAACTGGCGAAACAATTAAACCATGCAAAAAGTGCAAGACCAGCTATTCAGAAAGCAAGTAGGCCAAATGAAGTTCCACTTTCATTTGCACAGCGCAGGTTATGGTTCTTAAATTGTTTAGAAGGTCCAAGTCCTACTTATAATATTCCGCTAGTCATTCGTATGAATGGAATATTGAATCGGCAAGCATTACAAGGTGCTTTTTATGATGTAGTTGAGAAACATGAAACACTTAGAACAATTTTCCCTAACGTATTAGGTAGTTCCTATCAGAAAATTTTAGATATGGAAAACTTAAATCTAGAAATGGTTATAACTAATACATGTAAAGATGAATTAGAAAGTGTACTTTCAGAGGCGGTAAGATATAGCTTTAACCTCGATTTTGAGCCGGCAGTTCGTTTGCAACTTTTTACAGTGAGTGAAAACGAACATGTATTATTAATTCTATTACATCATATTGTAGGTGATGGCTGGTCATTACAGCCGTTAACGAGAGATTTTACAGCGGCGTATAAAGCACGATGTCAAGGTGACAGAGTTCAGCTGGAGACACTACCAGTTCAATACGCAGATTATGCACTTTGGCAACAGCAATTGCTAGGTGATGAAACGACACCAGAAAGTCTTATTTCAACACAATTAGATTTTTGGAAAGAAGAACTTAAAGGTTTACCAGACCAAATGGAGTTGCCTACAGATTACCAGCGTCCGGTGGAAACGAGTTATCGCGGGGAAACAATTCATTTTCATATAGATGAAGGTATGCATAGTAGGTTAGTAGAGCTTGGTCGTAAAAATGGGGTTAGTTTGTTTATGGTATTGCAAGCAGGACTTAGTGCACTATTTACAAGATTAGGTGCAGGCACTGATATACCAATTGGAAGTCCGATTGCTGGAAGAAATGATGATGTACTTTCAGATATTGTTGGTTTATTTGTAAATACATTAGTGTTACGTACAAATACGTCAGGAGATCCAAGTTTTAAAGAATTATTAAATAGAGTGAAGCAGGTAAATCTTGCAGCTTATGAAAATCAAGATGTTCCATTTGAAAGGCTTGTTGAAGTGTTAAATCCAGTACGTACTCGAAACAGCCACCCGTTGTTTCAAGTTATGTTGGCTTTTCAAAATACACCAGAAGCAACGTTTAATGCACCAGATTTAGAAGCGAGCCTTGAAATTCAAAGCGTTGGTTCTGCAAAATTTGATTTAACATTTGAAATTAGTGAGAGTAACGAGGTTGATGGTACTCCGAACGGTTTACATGGATTACTAGAGTTTAGTACCGATTTATATAAACGTGAAACGGTTCAAAAACTAATAGAACGATTCATTTTGTTATTAGATGATGCAGCTACAAATCCGAATCAATCAATTGGCAGATTAGAAATATTAACTGTAGCAGAGAAAAATACAGTATTAGAAAAGTGGAATGGTGGTTTTCAAATTGCACCAGAAATGACATTGCCACAATTGTTTGAAAAGCAGGCTCATATAAATCCAAATTCTATAGCTGTTGTCTTTGAAGATAAGAAATTAACTTATGAAAAGTTAAATAGAAAAGCAAATAAAATAGCTCGATTCCTAATAGCAAAAGGGGTTGGTCCTGATCAACTCGTTGCTTTAGCGATGCCAAGATCATTAAACATGGTTGTAAGCTTACTTGCTGTTCTTAAAGCAGGTGCCGGATACCTTCCGTTAGATCCAGATTATCCGTCAGATCGTATTTCATTTATGCTACACGATGCGAAACCATCATGTGTATTAACAAATTCAAGTGTAGAAATTGAATGTGATGAGTCACTAAAGATTTTAGTTGATGATGTGAACGTAATGGAAGAAATTGAGAAATATAGTGAAGAAAATATTGATGAAATGGAGTGCCTGAAGCCGTTAGCTCCTTCACATATTGCTTACGTTATTTATACGTCAGGCTCAACAGGTAGACCGAAAGGAGTTATGATACCTCATCAAAATGTAGTAAGACTTTTAGGAGCAACCGATCATTGGTTCCAATTTGACGCAGACGATGTGTGGACGATGTTCCATTCATACGCTTTTGATTTCTCGGTTTGGGAAATTTGGGGACCTTTATTATATGGAGGGCGTTTAGTTGTAGTACCACATACTGTAAGTCGCTCGCCGAAAGAATTTTTACAGCTTCTTGTTAAGGAAAAGGTTACTGTTTTAAACCAAACTCCATCAGCGTTCTATCAATTGATGCAAGCAGATCGTGAAAATGAAGAGGTTGGTCAAAAACTATCTTTACGATATGTTGTTTTTGGTGGAGAAGCACTTGAACTAAGTCGATTAGAAGATTGGTATAGTCGTCATCCTCATAACGCACCGAAACTTATTAATATGTACGGTATAACGGAGACGACGGTACATGTTAGTTATATTGAGTTAGATGAGAGTATCGTTTCTTTACGAGCAAATAGTTTAATCGGGTGCAGTATACCAGATCTTAAAGTATACGTATTAGATAACTATTTACAACCAGTGCCGCCAGGAGTAGTTGGAGAAATGTATGTTGCAGGTGCTGGACTAGCTCGTGGATATTTAGGAAGAGCAGGATTAACGGCTGAACGTTTTATCGCAGATCCATTTGGTAAACCTGGTACAAGAATGTATCGCACAGGAGACTTAGCGCGCTGGCGTCAAGATGGGACGTTAGATTATATAGGACGTGCAGATCATCAAATTAAAATTCGTGGATTCCGAATTGAATTAGGGGAAATAGAAGCGGTCATAATGAAACACGATAAAGTTGAACAAGTGGCCGTTATTGTCCGGGAGGATCAACCAGGGGATAAACGATTAGTTGCTTATATCGTCGCATCAAATAATGAAACGATTGATACGAATGAAATGCGTCAGCATGCTAGTGGTAGTTTACCAGATTATATGGTTCCATACGCTTTTGTAGTAGTAAATGAGTTACCTTTAACTCCAAACGGTAAATTAGATAGAAAGGCATTGCCAGCTCCAGAGTTTATTGCATCATCATCTAGCCGCGGACCGAGAACACCGCAAGAAGAAATGTTATGTGACTTGTTTACAGAAGTTTTAAGTGTGTCTCAAATTGGAATTGATGATGGATTCTTTGATCTTGGTGGTCATTCACTTCTTGCAGTGCAGCTTATGAGTCGTATGAAAGAGGCACTTGGCGTTGAACTGAATATTGGAACTTTATTTGCAGCACCTACTGTTGCGGGGCTTGCTGAAAGGCTTGAGATTGGGAATGGTCAAAGTGCACTTGATGTATTGCTTCCATTACGAGCAAGCGGGGATCAATTACCACTATTTTGTGTACATCCAGCAGGTGGATTAAGTTGGTGCTATGCAGGACTTATGAAATCTTTAGGAACAGATTATCCAATCTATGGTGTACAAGCACGTGGTATCGCTGAAAATGAAGAACTTCCAAAAAGTTTAGAGGAGATGGCGGCGGATTACTTGAAACATGTTCGTGAAATACAGCCTCATGGACCATATCGTTTATTAGGTTGGTCGCTTGGAGGAAATGTTGTGCATGCAATGGCGGCGCAACTACAAAATGAAGGAGAAGAAGTAGAATTACTCGTTATGCTTGATTCTTATCCTGGACACTTCTTACCGAATACGGAAGCGCCTACTGAAGAGGAAGCGTTAATCGCATTACTTGCTTTAGGCGGATATGACCCAGACAACATGGATGGTAAACCACTTACAATGGAAAGTGCAGTTGAAATCCTTCGTAAAGATGGAAGTGCATTAGCAAGTCTTGAAGAAGAGACTATATTGAACTTGAAAGAAACATATGTAAATTCAGTAGGGTTGTTAGGGAAATATGTACCGAAAGTTTATAACGGGGATATTTTATTCTTTAGGTCTACTGTTATACCAGACTGGTTTGATCCTATTTCTCCAAATACATGGCTAAATTATTTAGATGGAGATATCGTGCAACATGATATTGATTGTAGACATAAAGATTTATGTCAGCCAGGGCCGCTTACAGAAATTGGGCAAGTACTAGCGAAATATTTACAGAATAAGAAAGGGGTAAATAGAGTATGACGAATCCATTTGAAAATGATAATTACACATATAAAGTATTAATGAATGAGGAGGGCCAGTATTCTCTCTGGCCTGCCTTTCTCGATGTACCAATTGGATGGAATGTCGTACATGAAGAAGCTAGCAGACAAGTTTGCTTAGAATGCGTTGAAGTAAACTGGAATGATTTAGAGCCAAAAAAAAATCAAATTAGCGAAAAAATATTAGTAGGAAAACAATAATGAAAGTAAAAATAAATCCAAAAGTAGTTATAAGCATCGTGTATATAACAGCGATGTTTATGGCTGCGATGGATGCAACAATTGTGAATGTAGCATTGCAAACGATAAGCAAAGAACTGCAAGTACCCCCATCTGCAATGGGGACAGTAAATGTTGGGTATTTAGTTAGCTTAGCTGTTTTTCTTCCGATTTCCGGTTGGTTAGGCGATCGTTTTGGTACGAAAAGAGTATTTTTAACTGCCCTTTTCGTTTTTACAATTGCATCTGCATTATGTGGAATTGCGAATGATATTACTTCATTAAATATTTTTCGTATCATTCAAGGTGCAGGTGGCGGACTTTTAACACCGGTCGGGATGGCGATGTTATTCCGAACATTTTCACCAGAGGAAAGACCAAAAATTTCTCGATTTATTGTACTGCCAATTGCTGTTGCACCAGCGATTGGACCAATTATTGGTGGTTTCTTTGTAGATCAAATGTCTTGGCGCTGGGCATTTTATATTAATTTGCCGTTTGGTATTATTGCGTTGCTATTTGGACTTCTATTTTTAGCAGAGCATATTGAAAAATCAGCTGGTCGTTTTGATTCTCTCGGTTTTGTTCTTTCAGCACCAGGTTTTGCGATGCTCATCTATGCACTCAGTCAAGGGCCGTCAAAAGGATGGATTTCTCCAGAAATAATAAGTACTGGGATAGCTGGGATTGTATTCATTTCACTGTTTATAATAGTAGAATTGAAAGTAAAGCAACCGATGTTAGATTTACGCTTATTAAAAGAACCCGTTTTTAGAAAAATGAGTCTCATATCCTTGTTTTCATCTGCTGGTTTACTTGGAATGCTATTTGTTTTTCCGCTTATGTATCAAAATGTAATCGGAGTTTCTGCGCTGGAATCAGGTCTTACGACATTCCCAGAGGCGATTGGATTAATGATTTCTTCGCAAATTGTACCATGGACGTATAAGAAATTAGGTGCTCGAAAGGTAATCTCTATTGGACTAATAAGTACCGCGGTTATATTTGTATTATTAAGTTTTGTAAATCATGATACGAATCCATGGCAAATACGGGCATTATTGTTTGGCATAGGTATTTTCTTAGGGCAGTCTGTCGGTGCAGTTCAATTTTCTGCTTTTAACAATATCACACCATCTTCTATGGGTAGAGCAACTACTATATTCAATGTGCAAAACCGATTAGGATCTGCAATAGGAGTTGCTGTTTTAGCTAGTATACTGTCTGGTTTTGGAAGTAATAACGTACAGAATAACGCACAATCAGATTTCTTGCCATATCAAGCGGCATTAATTGGATCAGCACTATTTTTACTTATAGCATTACTATTTTCTTTACGTATTTCTGATAAAGAGGTAATGTCAAAGAAGAAAGAAAAAATGTTATCCGTATCACAAAAAGAGAAAGAACTCGTCAATGAATAGCAATATATGTATGCTACTTTAATTGAAATTGATATTAGTAGTAAAAAGGAGATTTTACATGATAGAAAGTAAAGTTGTAGATTCTATACCAACTTTGAATGAGAATGATTGTCAAATATGGTGGGCAAGAATTTCAGATTTACAATCATGGCATTACAATTTACTAAATGATGTAGAGCAAGAGAAAGCAAATTCATATCATCATTCGGCAGATCGTGCACGTTTTATAATAGGTTGCGTAATTAGTAGGTTAGTTCTTGGAAAGATACTTTCTATGTCGCCAGTTCAAGTGCCGATTGATCGATTGTGCCCAGTATGTAAGTTACAACATGGTAGGCCGCAATTACCAGAAGGTATGCCACAATTATCAGTTTCACATTCGGGTGAGTGGGTTGTCGTTGCATTTACAAAATCTGCATCTGTCGGTGTTGATGTTGAACAAATGAATCCAAATGTAGATGTGATGAAAATGGCAGAGGGCGTATTAACAGATATTGAAATAGCACAAGTTATGAAATTACCTAATGAACAGCGATTAGAAGGATTTTTAACGTATTGGACTCGAAAAGAAGCTGTGCTGAAAGCGACAGGTGAAGGACTATTGATTCCACCAGTTGAAATTACTGTATCAGCTCCAAATGATCCTCCTAAATTGTTGGTTTTTAGGGATAGACAAGAGTTAGCAGAAAATACAAGGATGGAAGATGTAAGGCCTAGTTTAGATTATATGGCTTCCATTGCAATATTTAGTAAAGAAGTAACTGAAATTACGCAGTTAGACGCGGTAGCGCTATTAAATTATAAATAAGTTTAATAAAATATTTTATAGAAGAGGTGTTCCACATGTTAGTGGCGGAAAGTAGAACAAATGAATTCACTTATAATGTACAAGCAATTAAAAATATTTTATTTTCTGGAGATACATCATCTATTCTTGCTTTAGAAAAGCTTTTGAATGATACAGTTCAATTTGATGTTCTAGAACAAGAGGTAATAGATAGGCAGTACATTCCGAAAGAAGCAAAAAATTTCTTTGATAAAAACGGAACATTTCTTTATCGTGTATCTAATGTTAGTTATAATGGTAAGGTGTTATCTGAAAATCTAATTTTTGCGGATACTTCTTTTTTACCGGATACAATAAAAAGTGAATTAGAAAGTGGAACTATTCCTGTTGAAAACCTGATAGAAAAAATGGAAGTAAGAAGAAACGTATTATATGAAGGATATCAGCCATCTGGAAATATTATCGAATTGTTTGATGGATGTTCAGTTGCGGCGAATGTGTATCCAACTAGAAAATATCAAATTGTAAGTAACTACAAATGTGTATTTTATATTTGTGAAGTGTATCATGCAGAAAATATAAAGGACTTGCTTAAATAAGAAATAAACAAGAAACCAGCCTATAAAATGGCTGGTTTCTTGTTTATTTAACAGCTTCTTTTAATTCTTTACCTGCTTTAAATGCTGGAACTTTACCAGCCGCAATTTGAATTTCTTCCCCAGTTTGTGGGTTACGCCCTGTACGAGCAGATCTTTCACGCACTTCAAACGTTCCAAAACCGATTAATTGAACTTTATCGCCAGATTGTAATGCGTTAGCAATTGTGTCAAATACGGATTGTACAGCTGCAGAAGCATCCTTTTGAGAAATATCAGCTGTTTGTGCCACATTTTTAATTAATTCTGTTTTATTCATGTTTTCACCTCATAAAAATTTTTTTAGAATGAATGTTTTAGTATAATGGATAGTAAAGATAAAGCTAGTTTTATGGTTGGAAAGAATACTATATAGTTATGTTAATTTCGTTGCAAGAGACTGAATCCCTGCTAATAATTGGGGATTAATTAAGAATTGATGCATACAAAAAGCAATAGTATGAGGATGAGGGGGAATATACGTATGATTTTTCGTGAAAAGAGTGAGAAAGAGAGTATATTAATTCGTCAACATGATCATGGTTTTTTGGCTGGAGAGATTGCTAGGCATATAAAAGAATGTTTTTTTGAAGATACAACATACTTAAAAGAGACAATTGATGCAATATATGAACATGATAGAGGATGGATAGAACTTGATAAAGTACCAATTTTGAATGATGCTAAAAATATTCCGTATACATTTATGGATTGTCCAAGCCCATTACGTTTTGTTTTTTATACGATTGGTTTGAATGAAATTGAAGATTCTAATCCATACGGGGCATTACTGTGTAGTAAACACTTTTTATCATTCCCATTAAATGAGGAAGATGAAGAGATGCTTTCTTTTTATAAACATGAATTAGAACGACAAAAAAGAATTTTGAAAACGTTAACAAAGGAACAGTTTGCGATGTTCGATAAACATTATAGATTATTAAAGTTTTGTGATGAACTTTCTTTATACGTATGTATGAATAAGCCTGGTGTCAAAAAGAAAGATGAAGTTGATTTATTTAAAGATGGTTTTGAAGGAACAGAAATGTTTAATAGTAAAGAGGAGAAACTTATTCAAGCTGAATGGGTGGACGAGGAAACAATTCGGATTACACCATTTCCATTTCAAACGGAATTTTATACGTATGTAAAATATAAAACGATAAATAAACATGAAATTGAAGAAAAAGGGATTGTAAAAGCTGATAGAGAATCGGAAATGAAGGAGCAAAACATTCGTTTTATACAATAAGGAGGTAATATAAATTGAAAGATTATATATTAAAACAGTGTGATTACCATGCTTGGGCTAATACTAGATTATTCAATCGATTAAAAGAGTTACCAAATTATGAGACAATTTTTAATGAGCAGATACAGAGTGTATTCCCATCCATTAAGGATACTTTTGCGCATATTTATATTACAGATCAAGTGTGGTTACACATATTACATGGCAGAAGTATGAGTGAAGCAATACAAGATCGTGAAAAGTTAAAAAAACAAATCGATACAAAATCGCTAAATGAATTAGAAGAAATGTTTTTAAATATAGCTAATCAGTATAAAGAATTTCTAAGTACACAACAAGATGTACATGCTGAATTTGTTATTAAGAATCCATATGCAGGGACACTACATACTTCAATTTTAGAATTAGTGCAACACGTCGTAAATCATGGTACATATCATAGAGGAAATATAACAGCAATGATCCGTCAACTTGGTCATTCATCGACAATGATGGATTTTGTACTGTATTTACATATGATTCAGAAAAAGGGGGAGTAATATAGTTTGTAAGAAGGAGAGACTTTAATTGTAAAAGTCTCTCCTTCTATTTTATCCTGCATGAACTGCCTATAAAGTACCGATTAGTGTGGGAAAATAATCATTTGGGATGTACAAAGCCTCCAATAATTAAAGTTTCACTGTATTTCTTACGAAGCTTTATTTTCTTGTAATTGCTTAGCGTATTGTACAGCCTTATATGCATTGACTCTACCGTTTTTCCAGTACGTACCTGTACCACTAATTTTATCAGAAGTTGACTCAATAATTTGGCGGATTTGTGTATTGCTATATCCTTGATTTGCTAAAAGAGCAGCGACTCCTGCAACATGAGGTGTTGCCATAGATGTACCACTTAATGATTGATACGTGCTCCCTTTATATGTTGAATATATATTTGAACCTGGTGCTGCAACATCTACCCAGCTACCATAAGTAGAAAATGAAGATTTTCTATCTGATTGATCTGTAGAAGCAACTGCAATTACTTCGCTGTAATAAGCAGGGTAATTAGCTTTTGTATTTCCAGCATTTCCAGCAGCTGCAACTATAACAGAGCCTTTATTCCATGCATATTGAACTGCTTGTTGTAATGCAGTACCACCATTTGGAGCTCCTAAACTTAAACTAATTACTTTTGCACCCGAATCAGCAGCTTCTCGAATACCTTGCGCTACAGCATCAAGAGTCCCGCTTCCTTGATTATCTAATACGCGAACAGCGTAAATGGAAGTCTGCGGGGCAACACCAGCAATTCCGACGCTATTATTCGTAAGTGCTCCAGTAATTCCAGCGCAATGTGTACCATGACCATTACCATCATCAGATGTATTGTCGTTATCAACATAATCATGTCCGTAAATTACTTTAGAAGCTAAATCAGGATGTGAGCCTTGAACTCCTGTATCAATGATAGCTACTTTTACACCAGGATCACTTCGTTGGCTATCCCAAGCTTGTGGAGCTTGGATCTTTTGTAATCCATATTGATTTTTAAAATATGGATCGTTTGGATTCCAAAAGGCATGAACGTAATAATTCGGCTGTGCATATTCCACATCTGGATTATTTTTATAACTCTTTATTTTTTCTTTTACAGTACCTTTTGAAAATTGAACGACTTCAAAACCTAACTTATCATCTTTAGATAAGACATTAGCTCCGACAGATTTATGAAAAGATTGCACATTATTTAAAGATGCATTTTGCTTGAACTTAACGATTAATTGGTTAGGAACGTAATCAGTAGATGATGTTTCAGCACTTGAAGTATTCGTGTTAAAGAAGAAACCACCAATAATAAATGACAAAACAGATAGGAAAACAATGAATTTGTTTTTCAAAAGATTTTTCCTCCCTTTTCTTGGATGAGTTTTTCAGCGACACTTTAATGTCGCATTCCTTTTCAACTATATAGTTAGACCATACGATTTATGACATTTATGTGAAAAACTTTTATTGGAATAAAAAGGGGGGAAGATTGATATAAATTTATTTTAAATGATATTGGTTGAGTAAGAGAACGAAAAAAGGAATGCTCATTATGCATGAATCATTCCTTTTTTCATAGATTAATTGTGATTTCCAAATGAAGTTATACCATTTATAAATAGTTGTTACGTTTTATCCATCTTGATAAAAGAAATCTAAGTGGTTAAGAGGGAGTGACTCTATTTCTTGTCTATTAGAAACTTTGTTTCACATATCTTGTTGTGTTATTTGTTTCTGTATTTAATAATTGTAAGGTCTTACCATCGAAATTCTGTACCATATAAGGTATGTCTTTCTTAGAAACAGTGACTTCTTTACCGTTGTCCATTCGCTTCGTTATATGTAATTCAAAAGTCATAGAGTTTTTATCGTAAGACCATGTTCCTTCCGTTATATTGTCCTTGTTTGGGTAAGTTCCTGCTGTATATAACTCAAAAGTATTTCCACCTTTTATGATTAATGTTACTAGGAAACCACTAGAAGTTTCAAGTCCCCAGTCAGCAATTAACTCAGTTCCGTCTGTTACTTTACTCTTAACGTTTGCTTCGTTAACACCTGAATTAGTGTCTATTCCTGTTTTCTCACTAGCAGATATTCCGCCGCCGTTCGCCTTCGTTACTTCGTTTTTCATGTTGTTATATACTTCAATCCAGTATTTGTCGCCTTCTTTAACTAACTTTTCAGCGTTTTCAATTACTTCTTTGTCAGTTTTACCACCAGTATTTTTCTCTGTGTTTTGTGAGAAAATACGTTCTACTCCCTCAAAGGCTTTTCTGTACTTAGCGGTTGCTTTCTCAATATCCTTTTGAGCATCTATATACTTGTTCGGTGGGTCGATTTCTTCAAACTTATCAATTGCTTTAAAGATGTTTTCGACACTAACTAATACGTCTTTTCGTGTCTTATTGCCTTTGCTAGCTTCCCCAACTATATTATTGTACTCTTTGAATAATCTATCAAACTCATTTCCTAAATCAATTAAATACATAGGATAGTCGTCTGCTAATACTCTTACTTTCTTCACATCAGAAGTTGACTGCTTTGAAGTACTAGAGTCAGCTTCTTTAGAAGTCTTAACTTCAGAATCCGTCTTAGCGGTTTTAGACTCTTCTGTCTTAGCGGTTTTAGACTCTTCTGTTTTAGCAGGTTTAGACTCTTCTATTTTTATGCAACCGTTCATTAACAACATAACTGGTATGGTTAATCCTATTAGTTTCTTTGCTTTCATGATTAAATGCCCCTTATCCTTAGTTAATAAATTAGCCGTATCTATTTACCTTGATTTCAGCCTTACTGTGTTTTTCTAGAAATACTATCTGTTGCTTCCTCAAAAAGCTTTGAACCATCTTTAGCTTTCGTTAATGACTGATTCATCTTACTTTCGTTTTGTTCTTCTATTGCATCAAAAAGAAGTGCAAATGCTTCATTATAAAGTTCCATTGATTGTTTTATATTTTCTTGTTCTACTTTTAACTCAGGCGGTGCTTGGAGGTTTCTTAACTTTGTTACATATGCTTTTGCTCCACCTATACTTAATTGTACTTCACTTTTCTTTTGACTATATGACTTAACATCTGAACTTGCTACCTTTTCCATTAATTTCAAAACATCATCAACTTTAGTAGCATTTTCTACTATTTCTGACTTGTATTTCTCAACTTCTGAACCACTTAACTTTGCAGTGGATGAACTAGAGGAAGTAGATGATTTTGAATTGTTAGAAGAAGAACTTGGTTTACTACTTGATGAGTTACTGTTTGCATCTTTACCATTCGCTGCAGATAAGCTATCATCTTTTTTACTATCGGTTGACTTACTCTCTTTCTCCATCTTTTGCGTTTCTTCTTTCTTTGGTTCCGCTTTCTTACTATCAGTTTCAATTGTAATACAACCACTTAATAACATAACTGGTAATGCTAAACTTACTAATTTCTTTGCTTTCATGATTCTTAATACCCCTTTATTTGTAAAATTTAGTGCAAACAAGTTAACATACTTAACTAAGAAGTTTTCTCCGAATAACATCTTAGAATCGTCCATCTATAGATTACCTTTATATTACATAATCTTCAAGAGTTTTCCTTTTGTAATTTTCTGGTTATTAAGTTGTGATTTGTATTGATTTGTATATAATCAACTGGACTTTAAAGTTTTTTGATAATACTGCTTAAAAAAAGAGGGGATTCTTACAGAGATATTTATGTTGAGTTTTGTTCTATTTTAGCATTACTTCACTATAATTTATGTGTGATGCTAATGATTTTTAGAGTAACCAACACTGATCAATTTAAATGAAGTTTACTTAAAAAATAAAAGAATATGCTAAACATATTCTTTTATTTACTTTAATGGAATTTTTTTAATAATATAAAATAAAAAGCCCTACATTTTGACCAATTTCTTTTTCAAAATGTAGGGCTGTATTCTATATAAAATTAATATTTATAGTGAAATTTGAACTGCAGTTATTTTAAACATAGATTAACTTGCCTGTTTTTTATGATTTTCTTTCAATTTTTCTGCTTGTAAAAAGCGATTTGTTTCAGCGACAACGATACCACTTAATCCGATTAATCCGATTAAGTTTGGAATTGCCATAAGTCCATTTGCAATATCAGCAAATGTCCATACGATACCAAGTTTTAAATTGGCACCAATCGCAATCATCACGATAAAGATTGCTTTATAATATCGAACAGCACCTTCTCCAAATAAATAAGCGACACATTTCTCACCGTAATATGACCAGCCTAAAATAGTAGAGTAGGCGAATAAAATTATGGCAATACCAAGGATCATACTACCAGCGGTGCCGAATACAGATTGGAATGCAAGTGTTGTAGCTTCAACACCGGTTTTACCGGATTTCCATGCTCCAGTTGTAATTAATACAAGTCCTGTAATTGTACAGACGATAAATGTATCAAGAAAAGTACCAGTCATAGAAACTAAAGCTTGTTTTGCAGGTGAATCTGTTTTTGCTGCAGCGGCCGCAATAGGAGCACTACCTAAACCAGCTTCGTTCGCAAATACACCGCGCGCCATTCCGATTTGAATAGCTGATGCGACTGTTGCTCCAATAAAACCACCTGCGGCTGCTGTACCTTGAAATGCACCAGAAAAAATAAGTGAAAATGCTTCTGGAATTTGATCAAAGTGATAGAAAATAATAATAAGACCAGCAATTATATAAAAGAAAGCTTTAATAGGAACGATAAATCCCGTTACTTTCCCGATTTTTTTTACACCGCCTAAAATAACAATAGCGATTAAAAATGACATTAATATACCAGTTAAAGCAGGGGGGAAAGAGAAATTAATTCGCATTGCCTCTGCAACTGAGTTAGATTGCACCATATTACCGATCCCGAAAGAAGCAGTTGTACCGAATATAGCGAATAAAACAGCAAGCCATTTCTTACCTAAGCCACGCTCTAAATAATACATTGGTCCACCTGAATATTCACCATTTTCATTACTAACACGGTATTTCACTGCTAGAATTGCTTCGGCATACTTTGTTGCCATTCCGAATAAAGCGGTAATCCACATCCAAAAAATTGCACCAGGACCACCAATTGTAACAGCTGTTGCAACACCGGCGATATTTCCCATACCAATCGTTGCGGCCATAGCTGTCATGAGTGCTTGGAAGTGGCTAATATCTCCAGAAGATGACGTATCTTCTGACTTTTTAAATGCTATTTTGTGAGCGTATAATAGTTTACTAAACTGTAAACCTTTCAAACGCACTGTGAGAATGATACCAGTACCAACGAGTAGCAACAAAGTTGGCAATCCCCACACGTAATGATTCATTTGTTCTAATACTTTACTTACTGTCTCCATCTTTATTCTCCTTTTTTAGAAAAAATAAAAACCACTTCAAGTAAATGAAATGGTCTCTGGAGAAACAAGGAATAGAAAAATAAACCGATACAAATCGGCATTTTCCTTCGCTTGTCTCTGTCCTTTTTACCTGAGAGATTATCCGCTAAAATAGCGGATTTGCTCCTTCGGCGCTCTTTTTCCTCCGCGCTATTAAAAGCGAGAGGGAGTCTCTCCAGAGATTCGTCCCCATGCAGTTCTACTTGTAACCAAGACCTGAGAGTTTCAAAGTTGGTATTACAACTTTTTGCCCCGTCGGTAGATCAATTGACCTTCTCCTGAATGGTTCATCCGAATTATAAAATTAATATACACATTGAATGTAAATCAATAAAAATATTATAGACAGATAAACTGTGAATTGCAATCTTTTTTTTATTTTAAAATAGTAAACAGTTTTATTTTTTAGAAATTCCTAATTTATCTTTAATTTCATTTAAAGTAGATAAAGCGATGACAATATGTTGATCGGCAAGCCCTAAAGCCTGTTTTGTATTTTCAATTATTTCATTGGCCGGAGTAGAATTATTGTATTTATCAATAATTAAATCTGCTGCATTTTTCATGTAATTTGATGCGGATTTAAACTGAGTTGTGAATTGGATTAGTTGTTTTTGTATATGTATATCCGTTATGTTTTCTTCGATTTTTATCGTGTCTATTTCGTTCATAAGTGTTTCATACTGTTTGGAAACAGCACTCATTGTAACTAATAGTTTATTTCTATCCACTGAATCTCCGTTCGTGTTCATCTCTTCCCAGGCAGGCAACCAATCTTTTTCGATAATGTCATTATAATTAGTAGTCAATTCCTTAATTTTAGGTTGTAATTTAGTTTTGAAAGTTTTTGTATCCACTGTTTCTACAGTTTCTTTTTCATTATCAGTTTTATTTTTACCATTAGTTACGTAGAAAATCGTACCGAAAATGATGAAAATAGAAATAACTACTGTCCATTTAGTAAAAAGAATTTTCTTCAATATGTAACGCCTCCAAAATTTAAAAACTTATAATTATAATATATAACAATAATGTTGTTTTAAATAGAGAAAATAAAGTTAGAAGTGATTTGAATTACATCTTTTTTATACGTAACTAATTAAAATTAGTAAAAAGATGAAAGGAATATGTAAGAAAGGGGAATCTTAGTGAAAGTGAATAAAAGAAAACTAGTTTTAAATATTGTAACGGCTATGTTATTAATTGGTGTATCTCGCATTAACGGGCAGTAAGACCCCCACTTCAAAATGCAGCGAAAGCAAAGAAGTTAGGTGGGGGATGAAGAATCCCAAAATGAGTAAAGTTTCACTTTATTTGCACTCATTTATGTAGACAAAGAATCTAAAATTGAAAAATTTCCAGTACCAATGTCAGCAATCCATATTAATGATGATAATGAAGAGGTTTATACATATATAAGTGTAATGCTTATTATAAAGGCAAGTGGATGGGAGCCAGCCTAGTTAGTTTTAAAAAAGTGGAACGAAAGGTAAATGTAAAACATTATCCGAGAGAAATTACGTATTATTTATTTGAGCAATAGATATACAAGGGAGAAAAGATTTCGATGTAATTCCTATAGAGCTACATTTTTTATATTCCGAATTATTTGAAATGAAAACAGATAGATGGTTTGATAGATATAGTGCAAAAAAATGATTATTTGTACAAAAGTAGAAGTTTTTAGTTACCATAGTTTTGTTATGTAAACTAATTGTTGTAAGAGAGAGATTGTATAATAAGGGGGAAGTAGAAATGTTACTAAAAACAATATTTTGCAAAGTGGGAGAAGAGAAAAGGGAGATGTTTTCGGCTGCTCAAGAAAAATGGCGTGATTTACAACATTTAGATGGTTTTCATGGGCAATTTGGTGGATGGAATGAAGATGAGGCATGTGTATATACTTTATGGGAAGATAGAAGTGCATATCAATCATTTATGAACGGTGCTCACGATACAATTTATTTAAATAGTAATCAAAAAGATACGTTTCTTTCATGTGAAATTGAACTATTTCAAACGTTGTATGATATAAATGATAAGCCTTTGCAAAACGTTGTTACAGAAGGATCATTCGTAAGAGTTGCCATATGTGATGTAAAGGGAGAAAAAGAAAATCATTTTTTACATAAGCAAGAAACAATTTGGAATAAAGGAATGGAGAATGCAAAAGGGATGTTAGGTGGAGTAGTTGCGAAGTCTTTAAAAAATGAAACTCGTTACATAGTATTAACTTATTGGGAAGATGAAATGGCGCATCAATATTATGTGGAAGAGGGTTTTCCCATGTTGTATAAACTGGCTAACATTCATGAAGATATAGAAGAGATAAGAAGTAAACAAGCTGTATGTAAGGAAGAATGGCTTGTATATTAAGTGCAGAAAAAGTGTATAAATGAATGTATAATAAAGATAATTTCTTGTAAACAAGAAATTAATAGAAGACGTCATATACCCTTTCATGTTAATATATTTAAGTTAAAATAGGAGGCTTACCCTTTTGTATTGTACGGTAGAAGCAGTGTGAGCTTGAAATTTTTTATGAAAAGGATGTGCCTAACTTGCGTATCAATAAATTTATTAGTGAAGCTGGAAAAGCGTCTCGACGCGGAGCAGATAAATTAATTAATGAGAGAAGAGTAATTATTAACGGTAAGGTTGCAAAAATTGGTGACCAAGTAAATCCAGGTGATGATGTACGAGTGAATGGAGAGCAACTTCGTATTGCTCGAGACCATGTGTATATCGCTTTAAATAAACCAGTAGGTATTACATGTACAAGTGAAAAAGCAGTAAAAGGTAATATTATTGATTTAGTGAATCACCCTTTACGTATTAGTCATATTGGACGTCTCGATAAAGACTCAGACGGTTTAATTTTGTTAACGAATGATGGCGATATCGTTAATGAGATTTTACGTGCTGAAAACAAGCATGAGAAAGAATATATCGTTTCAGTGGATAAGCCAATTACACCTGATTTCTTAGAGAAAATGGCAGCGGGAGTTAAAATTTTAGGTACAAAAACACTTCCTTGTGAGGTTACACAGTTATCAAAATATGAGTTCCAAATTATTTTAACACAAGGGCTGAATCGTCAAATTCGCCGTATGTGTGAAGCTTTAGGTTATCAAGTGTATACGTTAAAACGTACGAGAATTATGAATATAGAATTGAATAATTTACCAGTTGGGCAGTGGAGAGATTTATCGAAGAAAGAGAAAAGACGTCTATTTTCAGATTTAAATTACGAACCACAAGATTGGTAAAATTGTGAAGTGAAACCAAAAAAATTTGGTTTCACTTTTTTAAATTAAATAAATAATTTTTTTAAACACTTGCAAAAATAAAATGAATAAGATATATTAAATAACAATAAATGGATGTTTTATAAAAGCAAAGAAAAGGACACGAGTTATTTTACCCGGTTATACAGAGAAGGAAGGAAAGCTGAGAACTTCCTAACGCAGAAAAATAACTTACCACCTTAGAGCTGCACTGGGGAAATGAAGTATCTAGTGCCGTGTATGCGACGTTATCGCAAAAGAAGCCATTATGTTTTTTGTGATGGGAATCTGGGTGGAACCACGGATATAAGCATATTCGTCCCTATTTTAGGGATGAATATGCTTTTTTGCATTCAATTTCATAATAAGCGAAGAAAAGGACACGAGTTATTTTACCCGGTTATACAGAGAAGGAAGGAAAGCTGAGAACTTCCTAACGCAGAAAAATAACTTACCACCTTAGAGCTGCACTGGGGAAATGAAGTATCTAGTGCCGTGTAAACGACGTTACCGTAAAAGAAGCCATTGTAGGTTTACAATGGGAATCTGGGTGGAACCACGGGTAAAAGCACGCTCGTCCCTATTTTAGGGATGAGTGTGCTTTTTATTATGAAATGGAGAGATGAAAAATGAAAGAACAGATGATTGAAATTAAATTTCCAGATGGTAGTGTTAAAGAATTTGTAAAAGGAATTACTTTAGAAGAAATTGCTGGATCAATTAGTAGTAGCTTGAAAAGGAAAGCAGTCGCGGGGAAAGTAAATGATCAGTTATATGATTTACGCCGAAATATTGAAGAAAATGCGGAAGTAGAAATCATTACTATAGATTCAAATGATGGAGTAGAAATTGCAAGACACTCTGCGGCACATATTTTAGCGCAAGCTGTAAAAAGATTATATGGTGATATAAATCTTGGGGTAGGGCCTGTTATTGAAAATGGATTTTATTATGATATGGATCTTCCAAGTAGTGTAAACGTAGAAGATTTACCAAAAATCGAGAAAGAAATGAGAAATATTATAAAAGAAAATATAAGTATAGAACGAGTTGAGGTTTCTCGAGAAGAAGCAGCAAAACTGTTTCAAGAAATGAACGATCGCTTGAAATTAGAACTTTTAGAAGCAATTCCTAGTGGGGAAAGTGTAACACTATATAAACAAGGTGAATTTGTAGATTTATGTAGGGGGCCACATGTACCATCTACAGGTTATTTGAAAGCATTTCAATTAACTCACGTTTCCGGTGCATATTGGCGAGGTGATAGTAATAACCAAGTGCTTCAGCGTATATATGGTGTTGCATTCTCTTCTCAAAAAGAGTTAGAAGAGTATTTACATTTTGTTGAAGAAGCAGCAAAAAGAAACCACCGTAAGTTAGGTAATGAACTTGAGTTATTTATGTTTTCTGAAGAGGCTCCGGGAATGCCATTTTATTTACCGAAAGGCCAAATTATTCGGAATGAATTAGAAGCATTTTTAAGAGAAATTCAAAAAGAATACAATTATCAAGAAGTACGCACTCCGTTTATGATGAACCAAGAAGTATGGGAGAGATCAGGGCACTGGGGCCATTATAAAGATAATATGTATTTCTCAGAAGTAGACAACAAAAGTTTTGCATTAAAGCCAATGAACTGTCCAGGACACATGCTTATGTTCAAAAATAAATTGCATTCTTATCGTGAATTACCAATTCGCATGTGTGAGTTCGGTCAAGTGCATCGCCATGAATTTAGCGGAGCGTTAAACGGATTATTAAGAGTACGTACTTTCTGCCAAGATGATGCTCATTTATTTGTAACACCAGAACAAATTGAGGATGAAATTAAATCCGTAATGGGGCAAATTGATTACGTATATAAAACTTTTGGATTCGAATATGAAGTGGAGCTGTCTACTCGTCCAGAAGATTCAATGGGTGACGATAAATTGTGGGAGCAAGCAGAAGCCGCATTAGAAAATGTATTACAGTCATTGAATTATAAATATAGACTAAATGAAGGTGACGGCGCATTTTATGGACCGAAGATTGATTTCCATATTAAAGATGCCTTAAATAGAAGTCACCAGTGCGGAACAATTCAGCTTGATTTCCAAATGCCAGAGAAATTCGATTTAAATTATATAGATGTGAAGAATGAAAAGAAAAGACCAGTTGTTATTCACCGAGCAGTTTTAGGTTCGTTAGACCGCTTTTTAGCAATATTAATTGAACACTTTGGAGGCGCGTTCCCGGCATGGGTAGCACCAGTTCAAGTGAAAGTAATTCCAGTTTCAAATGCAGTTCATGTACAATATGCAAATGAGGTTGCAGATAAATTAGCACAAGCTGGAGTTCGTATTGAACGAGATGTGCGAGACGAAAAGTTAGGATATAAAATAAGAGAAGCACAAATGCAAAAAATTCCTTATGTTCTTGTTATTGGGGATAAGGAAATGGAAAACGGATCTGTAAATGTACGTAAATATGGGGAAGAAAAGTCAGAAGTTGTTGCGCTAGATGTATTTGCGGCAAGTATGGAAGAGGAAATAAAGAATAGAAAATATTGATTAAAAAGAAAACACACCATTAGAATTTGGTGTGTTTTCTTGTTTACCTTACAAAAATGTAAGGTAAATGTAAGAGAAATCGAATGAACGAGTTTTAGAAAAGTGAGAATATGAAGGAGGAAAAAGGTTCATGTTACTTGTGCATCTCTTTCTGTTTGAAAAGCTAAAAAATAGTAAGATTTTACATGAGTGAAAAATAAGGATTATATGAAAAAAATAATACTATACAAAAGGGATGGAGTGAAAGAAATGTCAACAAATGTAGTTACTGTAGAAAGTGTAGAAAAAACGTATGGGAAAAGAAATGAGAATCAGTCAAAAGCATTAAGAGGCGTATCATTACATATTAAGGAAGGGGAATTCGTCGGGATCATGGGTCCTTCTGGATCTGGAAAAACGACTTTACTTAATGTGATTAGTACACTGGATCAAGCGACAGGTGGTAGTGTGACGATAGCTGGTACAAATATTACTTCTATGAAGGGGAATGCATTATCAGATTTTCGTTCTCAAAAATTAGGATTCATTTTTCAAGATTTTAACTTACTAGAAAACTTATCAATTTATGAAAATATTGCTTTGCCTCTTTCTTTGCAAGGTGTACCGTCAAGTGAGATTACAGGAAAAGTAAATGAGGTTGCGAAGAAATTAGGAATTACTGAAATTTTAACAAAATATCCGACTGCTGTTTCTGGTGGGCAAAAACAAAGAACAGCGGCAGCACGAGCTTTAGTACATAATCCGGCAATCGTATTAGCAGATGAACCAACAGGAGCACTTGATAGTAAAAATGCAAAAAGTTTATTAGAAGCAATGCAAGATTTACATGAAAATCACAATGTAAGTATTTTGATGGTTACACATGATGCGTTTAGTGCAAGTTACTGTGAGCGTATTTTATTCATTCAAGATGGTCTTCTTTATAAAGAATTAAATCGTCAAGGCACTCGAGAGAATTTCTATCAAGACATTTTAGGTGTGCTCGCTCATATGGGCTCAGCTGCTGAGTCTAAGTAGGGGGCGAAACAATGTTATTTAAATTATCACGTCATAGTATGAAAAAGATGTTAAAAGATTATATGGTTTTACTGATTGGTCTCGTTATTAGTATTAGTATTTTCTATATGTTCCAAACGATGGCGATGAACAGTGAATTTACAAAAGATAATAGTCTCATTAGTAGTATTAGACTCGTCTTCTGGGTAGGTGCAATATTACTTTCTTTCATAACTGTATTTTATATTATATATGCCAATTCTTTTTTACTTACATTAAGAAGAAAAGAACTTGGTATGTATATGATGCTTGGAGCGAAAAAGAAAAAAGTAGCACAGTTATTATTTATTGAAACATTCGGTATGGGTATTGTCAGTATTATTATCGGTATTTTAGTAGGAATGTTACTTGCAAGTGTAGCAGGAAATTTTTTAATGAATGGCATGGAAATTTCAGCAAAAGGTAGTTACGCATCTGTATACACACCAGCTATTTTAGTTACATCTATTTTCTTCTTAATACTATTTTTCATTACGGGTATAATGAATAGCATTCGATTGTTACGTAAAACAGAACTAGAGTTAATTCGTGAAGATGAAACACTAGATGAAGTAAAGAAAAGTAAAACTCGCATTATTATAATGACAGTACTGGGTGTATTACTAGTAAGTACAGGGTATTATTTTATGGTAAATATAAGAACATATGCTGAACTTGGTTTTATAATAGCGACGATTGTTACAACACTTGGAACGTACTTTATTTTTAGTTCATTGCTCCCATTTTTTGTGATGAAAATTAAGGGAAATAAAAAACGAAATGAAATGGGCTTAAATAGTTTTACATATGCACAGTTACGCTTTCGAGTAAATAGTTTATCGAGAGTATTAGGAACTGTAGCGATGTTAATTGCATTAGGTGCAGGGGCAATGACAGCAGGTATGGCATTTCAAAAAAATGTAGGCATTATGACAGATTTCTCACGTGTATATGATGTCGTAATTCATGATCCAAATGATCAAGATACAGCAGCATTAAAGGAAATGGAAATAGTTGAAGAAAGCAAGTATAAGTATAAAGTAGATGGAGAAGCGGTGTATTACTTACGTGACGATTTAACTGAGAAACCGCCACTTATTTCCGACCGCTTTAATATGGAAACTTTAAAAGAGCCTGCGCGTAAACGGGTGGCTGAACCTTTAACTGAACCTGTATATTCTGCTTTGGAAGCTCCCGAAGCAGTGAATAAACTTCCTCGTATGCCAAAAGATTGGGAAGATGCGGTTGTAAGAGAAATACAAATTACACATAATCAATTTAACGGAAAGCCTGTAAGAATTGCTGATGAAGAGCATTATAAAGGAATTCAAGGAACAGAACATACTGTAACATTAGCAAAAGTAGATGATATGAAAAAATATAAACCATTATTGATCGAAATAGACAAGAGACAAAAAGAACAAATTGAAAAAACAACAGGTGCAAAAGTAGACTTATTTACGAAAATGACAATTTATCAGTTTATGAACAGTTTCATGAGTGGGACAATGTTTATGGGGTTTTTCCTCGGAATTGCCTTTCTAGCAATGATGGCAAGTTCGCTTATGTTCAAAATATTAACGGGTGCTTCTCGTGATGTACGACGTTATGAAATGTTACGAAAAATAGGTGTTAGACGTAGTATGCTGACAAAAAGTATTTATAAAGAAATTTCATATTTATTTATCTTCCCAGCAATCATTGGAATTTCCCACGTTTTAGTAGGGCTTAACTTATTCAGTTTTATTTTAGTTGACCCGTTTGTAAAAGTGTGGGTGCCAATAGGGATTTTCTTAGTCATTTATTTCATCTATTACTGGATAACTGTTCAACTTTATAAAGGGATGGTAATGCCGAAAGAAGAAGTAGCGAAATAGTTTATGAAAAAAGTCCTTGTTTTGAAAACAAGGGCTTTTTTCTATGTTTGTGATACATAAATACGGTATGCAAGACGTTATTAAGTCTTCATAATAATAAAATATTGAAAATTAAGAAAATATTAAGAGTTTATATAGCGGAAAGTTAAGATGTGTATGGGACATTAGTAATGTACAAAAACATTGAGATGAAATTGGAAAGTGTACTGGTTTAGTACTTTTATTTTCTTGAGGTAGTTTTGCAGAAATAAATTGATATTTTATAAATTTAACAGAAAGGAAGCGTATTATGAAAAAGATAAAAAAATCAATAAAACTTATTGGAGTCATTACTATACTATTACTAACCATAGCACTAATATTTCCTACATGGACTTCGCAAATAAAGAGTAATAACAGTATAAGTACATTAGAACAAGTAGAGATAAATGGAAGTGGTCATGAGATTATGATACGTGGCAAAGATAAGAGGAATCCAGTAATTATCTTTGTTCATGGTGGACCAGGTTCTTCGGAAATACCATATGCTCAAAAATATCAATACTTATTGGAAGAGAAATTCACAGTTGTTAATTATGATCAAAGGGCAAGCGGGAAATCGTATCATTTTTTTGAAGACTATTCGAAATTATCATCAGACCTACTTGTAGAAGATTTATTAGCTATGACAGATTATGTTTCAAAACGTCTCGGTAAAGAAAAAGTAATATTGATTGGGCATTCTTACGGTACATATATTGGAATGCAAGCTGCCTATAAAGCTCCTGAAAAATATGAAGCGTATGTTGGTATAGGGCAGATGAGTGACACAGTAGAAAGTGAGATGGATAGTTTAAAATACGTTATTGAACAGGCGCAAAATGGGGGAAATGCGGAGGAGGTTTCATATTTAAAAGAGTTAACCGAAAAATTAAAAACGGCGATACATACACTCCGAGAGATTATGTTACAAAATATGGTGGAACATCAAGACTCATTGAAAATCCAGATGGTGATAACATTCAGATGTTACTTAGTAATGAATATAACTTGTTAGACGTAATTCGTTATAACGTTGGATTATCACATTCCCAAACGGTCTTATTAGAAAAAGATTTAAAGAATCCATTACCTACTAAAGTAACTAAGCTAAAGCTACCATTTTATCTTCTTATGGGTAAATATGACTATAATACTTCATTTCATGCAGCTAAAAAATATTTTGATTTGATTGAAGCGGATCAAAAGGAATTTATAGCTTTTGAAAACTCAGCACATTACCCTCAATTTGAAGAAAAGGAAAAGTTTTATGAGTGGATGTGTGATACATTCGTAAAATAGAATTAAATACAAAAAGCACTTAGTTTAAAAATAAGTGCTTTTTTATAGTATGGAATTGATTAGGAAGGAAAATATTGGATAATGATCGAAAGATATAATACAACTTCCAAAAAATGACGGGAATTGCTATGTTTTTTAGAAAGAGGAGTTAATTTGTTAAAAGGTATAGGTACTATACATGGATTTTATTTCTGAATATTCATTTAAATAGAAAGGATAATAGTTATGTTCATTCGAATTGGTAAGTGGTGTGGAGTTACATGTTTACAATTATTTGCGGCACTTATTTGTATCCTTTTTTTAAGGGCACTTCCGCGTTTATTTAAAGGACTGCAAATTGATTTAATCGGTTTTTGGGACACAGTTCTGTTTCTCGGGGAGAAGTTACTAAAACCGGGTGAAATTACGTATGGATTTCGGAACTCAAGAAAGTTATTTCCACAAATATGGATTCATTATGTAGAGACAATGTTTGTATTTATTTCGGCATTTATACTTTCTTTACTCATTGCGTATGTTATCGTTGTGTGGGTATTGCAGCGCTCTCAATCAAAGCAACGTATATGGAATGGAGTTTTCGTCGCACTTGAAAGTATCCCGGACATTTTATTAATTTTATTATCTCAACTTCTAGTAGTAATTATCTTTCAAAAAACAGGATTTATGCCAGTGAAACATGCGGGATTTGGTGAGGATAGAGCTCGTATGTTACCAATAATATGTCTTGCTATACCTACAACGTTATTATTTATGAAGCTACTATTATTACGTTTTAGAGAAGAATTAGAGAAAGATTATAGCATATTTGCAAAGAGTAAAGGACTGAGTTTAAGACATGTTTTGACGCACCATATTTCAAGAAATGTCTTGTTAACAACAGTCTATTATGCAAAAACAAATATTTTATTTATGTTATCAAATTTATATATTATTGAATGGCTATTTAATACGTACGGCATGTTTGTTTTTTTAAAAGAAAATTCCAAATTAGAAATATTTACAGTGAGTTTAGTTATATTATACGTACCGCTTTTTATACTATTTCGTTTATTACATACGCTTTTAAAAAATGTTATAAAGGAGCGTGTGTAACATGTGGCAAGTTGTAAAAAGAGATGTGAGATTTTGGCTAGGTGTTACTTTTTTGAGTGTATTAATGATTGTTAGTATTGGAAATACGGTGTTTTTTGACGGAAATATTCGTGAATTAACAATGATGTATAACGAAAAAGGAGAATTAGAGGCTGCTCCGTTTCACTTACGGGTTACGTTTCAAATTATAGTTCTTGCGTGCCTTGCTGTACCAACTGTTATGTTGTATACGGCGCAAGAAGTAAAGCGTATTAAGAATGAAGAATTTATGTTGGCTGCTACTGTGCTCGGAGGGAGTAAGTGGCAGCGGTTGAAACGCCATGTATGGCCACATATGTTACCATCATTTCTTTTATTAGTAGCCCAGCAATTTGTAAGCACCCTATTACTTCTCTTACATCTTGGTTTGTTAGAACTGTTTTTCGGCGGAACAATAATCTTTGGTATAGAGGCGGATAGTGTAACAAAAGAATGGACAGGATTAATTGGTCAAAACTTCCGTCATTTAACTACTCATACTTGGATCGTGGTCATACCAATTCTTTTTTATAGTATGACAATCTTATCTGGAAATTTGATTAGTAATAGTATGCAAGATGCAATTAAATTAGGAAATGTGAGAAGGCCAAAGGGGGAAAAGAAAAAAGGGAAAGTAGAGAAACAAATACAACCAACTATGAATGATTTTTCATTCTATAGAGAGGTACAAAAATAAAAAAAGATAGCTGAAGACAAATCGTTTTCAGCTATCTTTTTTCGTTTAAAGTGGAGGTAAATCAATTTTACCTTCTTCAAATAATTCTTTTATCATATGTTTCGTATAACCAGCTGCTTGACCAAATGTGATTTTTGCTGGCATTGGTGCTTCGTTTACATCTACAACTACATCAATAATACACGGCCTGTTTTGTTTTACTGCACTTTCGAAAGCAGGTAGTAGTTCATCTAATTTCTCAATACGGTAGCCAATACCGCCGCACGCCTCTGCATATTTTGCGAAATCTGGATTCGTTAAATCGGTGCCGAATTCGATATTACCCATAACTTCTTGTTCGAATTTAATCATGGCAATTTTATTATTGTTCAATACGACGACAACGATTGGTAGTTTATATTTTACAGCTGTTACAAAATCGTTCATAGTCATTCCAAATCCGCCGTCACCACAAACTGCAAATACTTGTTTATTCGGGAACGCAATTTTTCCAGCAAGTGCACCAGGTAAACCGCAGCCAAGTGTTGCGAGCCAGCTTGAAATGATAAATTGCTGGTTCGTCATACGGAAGTGCCTTGCTGTCCAGACCGTTACATTTCCGACATCAACTGAAAGAATGGCGTCATCTTCTGCTACTTGCTGCAATGCATGCATAACGCGTTGTGGTTTAATTGGAGTAGAGGAATCTTCTTCCTGACCGTGTAATTTTTCTTCCCACTTTTTCATCATTTCTTGATGATCCTCTAAGAAGGAATGGTCCTCGTGTTTTTCTACATTTTCAATTAACCATTTTAATGTTTTATCAGCATCACCGGCTAAGCCGATATCTGTCACATAACGCTTCCCGATTTGGGCAGGATCTGTATCGATATGAATTGTTTTTGCCTTTTCAGGTAAGAAACCAGTGAACGGATAAGAAGTACCCACCATAATTAAAGTATCCGCGTGTTTCATTGCTTCATAAGATGGTTTCGTTCCAATTAATCCTAATCCACCGATGCAAAGTGGGTGTTCATCAGGAACAATTCCTTTAGCTGGCAATGTAAGTACGATTGGAGCGCCGATATGTTCTGCGAATGCAAGTAAAGATTCTCTTGCATGTTTTGCGCCTTTACCTGCTAAAATAACAGGTTTTGTCGCTTCATTTATTGCGAGTTTCGCTGCATCTAAATCTTCTTTTTGCGGAAATAGCTCAGGCAATGTAAAAGAAGTGTTTGTAACACGAGCCCCATTTTTTACTTCGAATTTCGGAACGTCATCCGGAATAGTGAGAACAGATACACCTTTTTTCGTATAGGCCATACGAATCGCTTGATTCACTACAGCAGGTAGTTGCTCCGCTGACATAATGCGCTGGTTATACACTGCAACATCATCAAACAATCTTTCTAAGTTTACTTCTTGGAAAAAATCCGTTCCGAGTAAATCGGTTTCTACCTGTCCTGAAATTGCTAGCACAGGAGCCTTATCGAGTTTCGCATCATATAAACCGTTTAATAAATGAATAGCTCCAGGTCCTGCGATTGCCATACAAACACCGAGTTTCCCTGTTAATTTCGCATAAGCGGCCGCTGCTAATGCGCCAGCTTCTTCGTGGCGAACTTGAATGAATTTAATTTTATCTTGTTTTTTTCTTAAAGCTTCAATTATAGAATTAATAGAATCTCCAGGCATACCGTATATATGTTCTACTCCCCATTCAATTAATAAATCAACTAATGCTTCACCAGCTGTTTTCCCAAACATAATTGTTCCTCCTCATAATAGGTAGATAACATTATGTTTTGAAGAAAAAGGAAAAATATACAAATAATAAATTTTTTAGCTTTAATGATGAACAGCGAATAAAGTAAACACTGTTATTAGTAAAAAACCACTAGTTGCCCACATGAGAAATATAAGGAAAGAGAGCTGTTTCTTAGCTTTCCAAAGCATTTCATGAATTGTGACATAACCAAGTGAACCGATAGCGCTTCCCATAATGAGACCTTGTAAATGAAGAGCTTTTCCTTCCATTAAAATGCCAAACACCGTACCGGTACCGAGAATAAGAGAAAGTAATAAAGTTGTTAATAGAAATGAAATATATTTATGTTTTGTAAAAAGAAAGGGGATAATTAAAGCTAATCCTTCTGGAATATGGTGAACGACGATTGCTATTAAAAAGGGGATGGCTGAGTCAGCATGATTAATAAAAGCTGTGCCTAACGCAAATCCACTCGGTATATTATGAATAAATATAGCGAAAGAGAGAAACAGGAATGTTTGCCATGCTTGTTGATCCTTTTTATGTATCATTGGATGGTGACAATAGTTATCTAATAAGCTCATAACTAAAATACCGATAGCTATACCAAGTATAGGACCAATCATTTCATAGCTTGAAAATGTTTCAGGAATAATTTCAAGGGATAAAAGGCCAAGCAAAATACCACCACATAATGCATATAAACGATGCATCTTTTCTTCAATTAGTTGACGTGTTGCAACTCCAACAGCACCTCCTAATAGTAATCCACCGAACGAAAAAAATGTTACAATCATTGGAATCCATAAACGCTCCATAATATCACACTCCGATTGTAGTCCCTTATTTTTAACTTACGAAAAGTTAAGTTGGATTAGTCCAAGTAATTGTGTTTGAGTATAGAGAAAAAACTAGCAATTCGTTATAATTTATATATTAAATTTAAGTGGGAATATGAAAAGGGGAATTGATTATGCAGCAAATTAAAAAAATAGGAAACTCATTTTGGTATATGACACCTGTTTCTGAAACAGATAGACCTATATTAGGAATGGTCGTTGGAAAAGAAAAAACTTTAATGATTGATGCAGGGAATTCAGAAGAACATGCACAATTGTTTTTAGAAATGCTAAAAGAACAGAATGTATCGAGTCCTGATTTCGTAGCACTAACGCATTGGCACTGGGATCATATTTTTGGATTACCTGTACTACAAGAGGCATTGTCTATTGCACATTCTGAAACGAAAAAAGAGATGAGTACACTTGTTTCTTATGAATGGACAGATGAAGCGTTGGACACACGTGTAAAAGAGGGTACTGAAATTGAATTTTGTGCGGAGTGTATCAAAAAAGAGTTTAATGAAAAAGCGAGAAATATTAAAATTATTCCTCCAACTTTAACATTCCAGAATCAACTTGAATTAGATCTTGGTGAAGTGACATGTGTGCTAAAGCATGTGGGCGGAGATCATTCACATGACTCTGTTGTTATGTATATAAAAGAAGAAAAGATATTGTTTTTAGGAGACTGTATATATGCAGATATTTTTTCTTCGAAGTGGAACTATACGACGAAACGAACGGTTACATTAATAGATGAATTAGAAAAATTTGATGCTGAGACATATATTCTTTCTCATGGGACAGCTATAAATCGGGAGGAGTTTTTAAAAGAAATACAATTGCTAAAAACAGTAGGAACATACACAGAAGCTCATAAAGGCGATGAAGAGAAGATAAAGGCAGCGTATAAACAAGAGCTAGATAGAGAATTAAATGAAGATGAGTTAGAAACAATAACGTATTTTGTAAATGGTTATGAAATGGTTAGCCAGTAAAACGCAACTCTAATCAAATAGCCTTAAACTGTACAAAAAGAGTATTGAAGTTTACTTCAATACTCTTTTTAATAAGTAAATATTAAGCCGCAACCAATTTGAGTTTTTTTGCAGGCTTATCATCTGAAGTTATACGACTTTATTTATTTTTCGTATAGATAGAATTTCAAGTGGAAGCTTTCTTTGCTAAGTCAGTTATATAGTTGAAAAAAACATTGTGGTTTACATTATAAACGACATTTACAGGTCGCCCATCATCAGTTTCCACTGTACGCCCTTGGCTAGGTCCGTATGTATGAACAATACTTTTAATCGTTTGTACCTTTGCAAGGTCAGCTTTCCCAACAAACGCAGCGGTTAATACATCCCACAAATAGTAAGTAGAGTTCGTTGAAAAGTGAACGAGAGGAGGAACCATCGCATAGCATTGACCAAGGAAATCAACACCAATATATTTACGCTCTTTTGCCCACTGTTCACGGATGTCTATTGTTAACGGAACTTGATTTGTACTTTCTAGTGTTACTAAGTCGATTTCAATCTTCGCCTCCCATACACGATCTACTGCTTCAGGGTCCCAAAACGAATTCCACTCAGCCGTTCCATCGTGTTCCGGCTCATGTACATTGCCTGCGGTCCGAAATGTACCGCCCATCCAAACGAGACGTTCAATTTTATCTTCGATTATAGGAGCCTCATATAATGCACGGGCTAGGTCAGTTAGCGGCCCTGTAAATAATAAAGTTGTTTTTCCTTCCGTTTGTAGAAGAGTTTCTATTAAATGATGATGCGCAGGTTTGGCTGCTGCAGGTGTTGCAACTTTTCCATACTCATTTAAAATGGGTAAAGCATCTACATAAAATGCATGCATTCGCCAGTCTTTCGGAAATGGATTTTTTCCACGAGAGTTTGACGCTGCTACTTCGATATTACCTTTGCCGAAGCGATCAATAATTTTACGACTTGCAGACATTGCGGGTTCTAAATAACAATCTGCAGGGATAACTGAAACACCTGTAAGTTCGACATTACCCATCTGGAGTAATAAAAATAGTGAAATTAGATCATCTACACCACCATCATGATTGAAGTACACCTTTTTCATCATTGTAATCTCCATTCTCTAATATTTAGCCAAGAATTAAATTTTAATTTTGGAAAAATCATCGATAATTTCCACCACCTGAATTTTCCCATTAATCAGTAGTTCAGGTAATTCGCTTTTGCTATTTCCTTTCCAATAGTCTCTAGCCTGTTCAATTTTTCTGGAGAAAGAAATACCATCTTCTTTTGGTAAAAGATTTCCGTCGCTTTCAAAAGAATTTCCACTCACTAGTAGCTTAACAATCTGTAAAACATCTCGGTTGTAAGAATCAAATAACGCTTTCCATTTCAAAGCATCTTCATAGCTTTTAGAAGCATATAAGCAAGATAACCTTGAAGGGTATTCAGGATATTCTTGAAGCCTAACCATTTCGACAATCGTTTCCCTAACGGCTCTAATTGTTTGATCCGTATATTTCATAACTACTTGAGCGTTTTCATTATTTATATGTAGTTCGTTATTTATATAATTGCTTTTTAAAATTTGAATAGAATCTTCGCCAGTAGCATTTAAGTGTTCTCTTTCAAAAAAGAAGTGATATAAAGTGTTAGTTTGATTATTATCAAAATGAATGATTTGTCCGATATTCATTTTTTTCTTTGTAACGATGTGATATGCGTAAAATTCTGCTTCATTCATAGTTATCCTCCTAGTAGTAATATATTTCAATGTTAAATTTAGTAATTCAACATTGAAATATATAAAACCTTTATAAACATACAGTTATAGAATGGGAAGATTAGAGTGAAGAGTGAAAGAAATAAACGTAAACGCTTTCGAAATGTTCACAAAATGTTCACTTACGAAGGAGTTTCCAATATCGATATAATGGCAAAGACTCAAAGAGAAGGGATGATGAAAGTTGCCAACAACAAGAAAGGAAAACCTCCAATTCGGTATGATGATGTGCCTAGGGATGGTTATCGTAATGACGTTTTACAATTTATTATTGAACGGAGCAGGAGGGCCAATTCATATTAAGGAGATCGCATTAGAACTACTAATTGGATTTATGATTGCGTTATTAATTGAGATATGTATCGTTGGGCCTTGTGCGAAAAAAATTGTATTCGCGATACCGTTTAATAAATCGAAGAAAATAAATATTATAGTAGCGATGGCTACAGCTATGGTAATCGGAATGGTTTTCTTTATGTCATTTTACGGAATGGCTATGATGTATTTACATGGTGGACTACAAGGGGAATCATTTGTTTCAAGTTATTTTTCAATTTTTATTAAAAATTTCATTATGGCTTATCCATTACAATTAATTATTATGGGGCCGCTTGTGCGTTTCTTATTTGCGAAGTTTGTTATGAAGAAGACTGTTAATGTAGCGTAGTTATAATATGTAAAAAATTATATATTAATAAAAATATAAAAACACATCTCAAATTTTTGAGATGTGTTTTTTGTTCATTTCTAATTATTTTCATAGTGATGTGATATTTGTCCTTTTGCCTTTTAGGGTCATAGCTTTTAATTAAGTTAGAAATAAAAAATTAGGAGATGATTTTTTGAAAGGCATTGTATTTGCTGTTTTTGCTGGTGTATGTATAACACTTCAAGGAACCTTTAATGCGAAACTTAGTTCACATATCGGCATATGGTCAACGAGTATTATAACGCATTTAATTGGGTTCCTTATTGCAATAACTATATTTTTGTTAAAGAAAGAAGAGAAAGTAACGGATTTAAAGGGTGTGAAAAAAACATATTTAGTAGCCGGTGCATTTGGTGGATTCATTATTTGTGCAGAAACTATAGCGATATATTCAATGGGGGTTACATTGACAGCTGGCACACTTATGGTTGCTCAATTGTTAACAGCAACTTTCATTGAAATAAAAGGACTGTTCCATATAAAAAAGATACAGATGGAGAGATATCATATTGTGGGAACAATAGTAATGATTATAGGGATTGTAATATTTAATATGTGAATAGAAGGAGGAAATGAGAATGGAGAATAGATCAGATTTAATTATTCATTATTTGAAAACTAATAAAATATTTGAGATTTTTTCAGAAATAGATACAGCTTATTTTCAAATAAATCATTTTGAAAAAGGCAAGTTTATTTGCAATATAGATGACGAAATGGATCGTTTATATTTTGTAGTGAAAGGTAAAGTAAAAGTTTATACGATTACACCAGAAGGAAAGAAACTAATTCTTCGCTTTATCAATCCATTGGCGGTTGTTGGTGATCTTGAATTGATACAAAAAAGCAAGACTCATAATGTCGTTGAAGCTTGTTCAGATGTTGTAGCTATCTCCATTTCTAATACGGTTATTAGAAACAAGTTATTACATGATCCTATATTTATGAACTTCTTGCTTGAAAACATTGCGAACACGTTAAAAATATCGACCCGTTTTACAGCTCTAAATTTACTTTATCCAGTAGAAGTGCGTGTAGCTAGTTATTTACTATCAATTTCAACAGATAGTAACGGAAATATGTATAAAGAGGATTTAGATGCAACTTCCATATCAAGTATTGCTGATTTTATAGGAGTAAGTTATAGGCACGTAATTCGGGTGTTACAAAAATTAAATAAAGAAAAATTAATTGAAAAGAAAAATGGAGTTATCGTAATTAAAGATTTTTCTAGAATGAAGGAAGTTGCTAAAGATAATATATATGAGCAATGAAAGGGAGAGGAATATTTTGATTGGATTTAGTTTAGCTATATTTGCTGGAGTATTAATTAGCTTACAATCTATTTTTAACACAAAGGTCAATGAATGTGTAGGACAGTGGTTAACAACTGCATGTGTTCTTGGAATAGGTCTCATAAGTTCTGGTCTATTTTATATCATAACAGAGAAAAGTATTAGCATTAATTTTTACACTACAAATTATTTGTTTTATATAAGCGGATTGTTTGGCATTGGATTAATTATTTGTATAATGGGTGCAATAAAGAGTTTAGGTCCAGCGTATACGGTGTTAATTAGTCTTATTACACAATTAGTTGTTGCATTATGTATTGATACATTCGGATTGTTTGGAATGGAGAGCGTTCCAATACAAATAAATAAATTAGTTGGAATAGGTGTATTAATTGTAGGGGTAGGAATTTTTAAAAATCTATTTTCGAATAAGAAAGCTATTCATATAAACAAGGATAGGGTCTAAAGAATTTAAAGGAAAAAGGTGTTAATGATTAGAATAATTACACTTAGCTCGAATGGCTGAGGAACAATTAACTGGCCAATATAGATTAGACTAAGTTAAAGAAATGAAAAAAGAAACTATATATAAAACGGGTTCTTTTTTACATAAATTTCAAGAATTTTGATGGTGAACTAGAAAAATGGCTTCTCAAATTCTTTTAAAACGATCCTTTAAAGTGGAGTTAATAACATAGGTATCATTAGGGAAAAAACCTCATATGAGTAGTCAGAGGGTGTTTAAATAGCATTTTGTTTTTATTTATAGTATTTAATAAACTATAATATAACTTCATTTAAAGGTATTTTGATTCTTAATTAAAAATAAAGTGGAAAATTAAGAATATGTTGATGTGGTGCGGTATGAAAGCTAGGTAGCATAAAGATTAATAATACAAAGATGAACAACATATAAATAAAGTTTATTCATATGTTCTATCTCCCCTGCAATTCCTAGTATTTTTGAAATCTATATATTTCTTCCTCATTTGTGGAAAATAAAACTAATGTTGGGACCAGTAATATTGTGGGGATTAGATAAAAATAGTTGTCCCTATATCGCCAGAATTTTAAATATTCCATTCGTTTTTTATGTTTTCTTTTTTATTTTTGTACTGATGATAAGATTCTTTTCTCAATTAGATCTTTAAATAACGTAGATCTATTTGGTGCTTGAATTTCTTCCAACGTGTACTTTCCGAAGCATAGTGGTTCATAAATAGTCTTATCATTGTCCTCTGTCGTTAATTTCCCGACTTTTTGTTATCTTTGTCTAAAATTTGAAACACAGTAGGTTTTCAGTTTTACATTTAAATTAGCATTATCTATTTTTGGAATTCAATTTGTACAAGTAATTGAATTGAAATTTTGATTGTTGGTTTTTGTGGTGGTACAGTATCTCTTGTTACTTTCGCTGTATTTTGAATCTTTTTTCCAGCTTGGTCCTCGCATGGAGTACCACTGTATTTTGTATGTTCTTCACTGTTTTCTCAAGTGTAATGATTAGATCTTGTAGAATTAAGAAATGACCTTCATTCATTTCATTTTCTTATCTACTCTGATATTTAGATGCTAATTACAATTAAATAATATATGATTTTCATAAAAAAGATATAGTAATATTTTGTCGTGAATTGTACTAATTTGATATTTTATAGTATTATTTGTCGTGAATTATACCTAGCAGAATATATATTATGAAACTATAAAAGGAACAATGAGGAAAATTATCAAATAATTTACTTAAAAGGAGAATGTAATGAATACTTCTATCGATATACAACACTTGTGTGATCTTGCACATAAAGCATTTAATGCCCCTGTACATATTTTATCTACAGACAAAAAAATTTTATATCATTCTACATCTGATGATGTTTATAGTCCTTTTTATTCTTCAAAAGAAGAACATCTTAGTGATATTTATCAAGAAAACGATCCCTTTAACTTACCACTTTTCAGATGTAACAGCTATCTTGAAAATTTTGTTCTAATACATATAGAAAATCATGATCACATTAAAGGGACTATTATTATCGGTCCCACTATACATCCAAAAGGTTCAGATGATATGACCATAAAACTTCAAAAAGAATTTAAATCAAGTGATAAAATTCAAGAAAGACTAGCCTATTATCAGTGTTTATCTGAGATTGAAAAAACTACATTAATTGATATGGGAATTTTATTACATTACATGATTTTCAATGAAAAGTTAGATGTGGGTATTGTTTTAGAAAAAAATAAAGTACTAGAGGAAGTTCCTAATAAAATTGTGAAACCTGATTTATATATTTTAAAACGCCGACAAAACAAACCTAAAACTCACAACATGGCATTAGTAAATGATTTCTTTTTGACTATCAAAGAAGGAAATAAAAAAAAGTTAATACAGTATATGTATGCAGTTTCACAAGAGGATGTTGAACTGATGTTAATAGAGGATCCGCTCAGGAACCAAAAAAACCTTGGAATTATTGCGATTACCTTAGCTACTCGATATGCGATAGAAGGGAACCTGCCACCAGATATTGCTTTTGCTCATAGTATTTTATATATACAAACTCTGGAACAATTAGATAACGTAGAATCTGCAAAGCGATTGTCAGGAGACGCTTTACGTACCTTTGCAGATCGTGTGAAAGAATTCAATGCACAAAAGTATTCATACGCGGTTACTACATGTATGAAACATATTAATAAAAATGTTTACGATGGAATAACTCTCAATGAACTTGCTAATCATTTGGAAATTACCCCTACTTATCTGTCTAAACTATTTAAAAAAGAAATGGGAATTACTTTAAGCGAATATATTCAAAGGGAACGAGTGGAAGAAGCAAAAAAATTATTAACTCTAACTACTTATTCGCTATCAGATATCTGTGCTTGGCTTAACTTTAATGACCAAAGTTATTTTACGAGGGTTTTCAAAAAAATTACTAGCATGACCCCTAGACAGTACCGTGAAAAATATACAATAATATAGGCTTGTTATCTGGTCTCAATGTAAAAACTTAAAAATAGGTGTAAGTAATCTCTAAAACTTGAAAATACTGAGCTTATTACTCTAGAAAAAGTGTGTGATTTGTTTAGATAAGGAACTTGTATTCAAATAGACGTATGATCAACCTGATATTATCTTGTTAGCGGAACAGTTTCAATTTTCAGGAGTTGGCAAAAATAATGGAGAAACGAAGCTTATCTATTTTTTAAATAATAATTAGGCGCTGGATTTATCAGTATAGTTCTGAATTAGACAAACGAGTCTGACGTCAGCTCAAACAAATAGCTTTTGAAGAGTCCATGAAACATATATCCAAGCAAAAGCACAATGGAAATGTTTATACCATATTGTTAACTTGAAACACTATTTTTCTAAAGAAAACAAAAAAACAGAAGGCTGCAAAGGATTTTTAAGAAAGCTTTGCAGCTATTTTATATTTTAAAATCTATGGTTATAACGATGGATAAGTTTATAGATTAATATCTCCATTTTAAATATTTATTAATGTTGATATTAGGGTATATTTCGTAAAAATTAATAATGTAACATATATCACATGATATATCTATGTTTTATGCAATTATACATAACTAAATAAAGGTAAAAAAGTATAAAAAAACCTATTAAATTATTCTATAAGTATTTTTTCTAAAATATAATTTCTTGGTTAAGCTAAAATAGTTATTTTGTAACCTTATATATATTAATTTGTAATCATTACAATTACAGAGGTGAAATTTTTAATTAATTATATTTGTATAATATTTTTGGCTCGTGTTTTTACTTAACAGTTAAATTATTGAGTACAATCGACAAAATTTTGCTATTTACGCATTAAAAATTTAATGTTTTAATGAACAACATAACTGGTATGACCAGAGAGAAAGGAGAAGATGACGCTAATAGGAGTATAGCGAAGTTGTAAGTAACATTATGTCGAAAATAATTATCTTAATAATCAGTTAATTAACGAGAGACCTAGAATCTCAAAATGATCAAGTTTGTAATAAAAGTGTTCTAAGTTTTTGCATAACAAAAGTGAATTTATTCCGCAATAAAAGTATAAGCAATGTACAGTATAAGTTCATCTTTTGTAGTCTTGTAAGGCTCTTGCTGACAAAACTAAGAGACATATTATGTAATTGATATTAAACAAGGTCAAAACAGGATTAACTGTCAGCATTGGTTTATCTATCCTCGCGGTTCTGTAAGTTAAACCGCAACTCTATGGGAGAATTAATATTTTACTACCCATTGGGTGTCTAATTCAAATATAGCTGATGAATTTTTATTGTTTATTTTTGAAAAATAGAGTATCTAAATGAGAGATGAGTAAAATTCTTACATCCTATTAGAAGTAAAAAATAAGGATAACACCCTATCTGAAAGACTTCTCTTTCCTCATCCGTGTACAAAGAGAGAGCCTAGTGCTAGGTCGTACAAGTTATATGAATCAATTTATAGAAAAAAATGGTAAAGGAGTGTACGGAATGAAGAATAAAATAATGACAGGATTTTTAATAACATCCATTGTAACTGGAGCGACTATTCCTATCAATACTCTCGCAACACCAATCGTTCAAGCAGAAACTCAACAGGAAAACATGGATATTTCTTCATCATTACGAAAATTAGGTGCGCAATCTAAATTAATCCAAACGTATATTGATCAATCTTTAATGAGTCCTAATGTACAGCTAGAGGAAGTCCCAGCTTTAAATACAAATCAATTCCTAATCAAACAAGATATGAAGGAATGGTCATCGGAACTCTATCCACAGTTAATTCTATTAAATTCAAAAAGCAAAGGATTTGTAACAAAATTTAATAGCTATTATCCGACATTAAAATCGTATGTAGACAATAAAGAAGATAGAGAAGGTTTTGTGGATAGACTTGAAGTACTTCAAGAAATGGCTATGACGAATCAAGAAAATGCGCAACGACAAATTAATGAGTTAACTGATCTTAAATTACAGCTTGATAAAAAATTAAAAGATTTCGATACTAATGTGGCAACTGCGCAAGGCGTATTAGGTACAGATGGAACAGGAAAAATAGATCAGTTAAAAAATGAAATATTAAATACCAAAAAAGCAATTCAAAATGATTTACAACAAATTGCATTAATACCAGGAGCTTTAAATGAGCAGGGATTTGCTATATTCAAAGAAATTTATAGTCTTTCAAAAGAAATTATTGAACCGGCTGCTCAAGCAGGGATGGCAGCGTATAACAAAGGAAAAGAAATTAACAACTCTATTCTAGAAGCTGAGAAAAAAGCAGCGCAAGAAGCGACAGAGCAAGGTAAAACAGCTCTAGAAATTGAATCGGCAAAAAAAGCAGCTCGTGAAGCAATTGAGAAAAGCAAACAAGGTGAAATAGCTGCAGCTGCAGCTGCAAAAACGCAAGAATATGACCTGATGAAAGCCATTGATACTGAAAAGATTAAGAAAACATTTGGTGTCTTCGCAGAAGTAAATAAACTAACAGCAGAGCAGCGATCATATTTAGATGACTTAGAGAAACAAAACCAAAAAATATATGATTTAACAACGAAACTATCAATAGCAGATTTGCAAAAATCAATGCTTCTTCTTTCACAAAATGATTTGCATACGTTTGCAAATCAAGTAGATGTAGAACTTGACCTACTAAAGCGCTATAAAGAAGATTTGGATCTAATAAAAAATAATATTACAAAATTATCTACTAATGTTGATGCAACTAACGAGCAGTCTCAAAAAGATACATTAAGACAATTAAAAAATGTAATAAGTTACCTTGAAGAACAGGTATATAAATTTTGATATTACGTTTTTGGAAAAACTATGAAAATTCTAGGAATCTAGCGAAAAAAGGAGAAAAGTGATGAAAAAATTCCCATTCAAAGTGCTAACTTTAGCCACTCTGGCAACGGTTATAACTGCTACTACTGGTAACACTATTCATGCATTTGCACAAGAAACGACCGCTCAAGAACAAAAAGTAGGCAATTATGTTTTAGGTCCTGAGGGACTGAAGAAAGCATTGGCTGAAACAGGGTCTCATATTCTTGTAATGGATTTGTACGCAAAAACAATGATTAAGCAACCGAATGTAAATTTATCTAATATCGATTTAGGATCAGAAGGAGGAGAGTTGCTCAAAAATATTCACCTTAATCAAGAACTGTCACGAATCAATGCGAATTATTGGTTAGATACAGCGAAGCCACAGATTCAAAAAACAGCTCGTAATATTGTAAATTACGATGAACAATTTCAAAATTATTACGACACATTAGTAGATACTGTACAAAAGAAAGATAAGGCAGGTCTAAAAGAGGGCATAAATGATTTAATTACAACAATTAATACAAATTCAAAAGAGGTAACAGATGTAATTAAGATGCTACAAGACTTCAAAGGGAAACTATATCAAAATTCTACAGATTTTAAAAATAATGTTGGTGGTCCAGATGGGAAAGGTGGATTAACTGCAATATTAGCAGGTCAACAAGCAACGATTCCACAACTTCAAGCTGAAATTGAGCAACTTCGTTCTACTCAGAAAAAACATTTTGATGATGTATTAGCATGGTCAATTGGTGGTGGATTGGGAGCAGCTATTTTAGTTATTGCAGCTATTGGAGGAGCAGTTGTAATTGTTGTAACTGGTGGTACAGCAACACCGGCTGTTGTTGGTGGACTTTCAGCTCTTGGAGCAGCTGGTATCGGTCTAGGAACTGCGGCTGGTGTCACGGCATCTAAGCATATGGACTCCTATAACGAAATTTCTAACAAAATCGGGGAATTAAGTATGAAAGCAGATCGTGCTAATCAAGCAGTTCTTTCGCTTACTAACGCGAAAGAAACATTGGCATATCTATACCAGACTGTAGATCAAGCGATATTGTCTCTAACAAATATTCAAAAGCAATGGAATACAATGGGCGCAAATTATACAGATTTACTGGATAATATCGATTCTATGCAAGACCACAAATTCTCTTTAATACCGGATGATTTAAAAGCTGCTAAAGAAAGTTGGAATGATATTCATAAAGATGCAGAATTCATTTCAAAAGACATCGCTTTTAAACAGGAATAGAACTGAAAATGAAAACTTATATTGGAGGAATATAAAATGATGAAAAATATCCCGTACAAACTAATCGTCGCATCGGCTCTTTTAACTATGACAGCAACTTCTGTAGTCTCACCAGTAGCAACTTTTGCAAGTGAAATTGAACAAACGAACAATGGAGATACGGCTCTTTCTGCAAATGAAGCGAGAATGAAAGAGACCTTGCAAAAGGCTGGATTATTTGCAAAATCTATGAATGCCTATTCTTATATGCTAATTAAGAATCCTGATGTAAATTTTGAAGGAATTACTATTAATGGATATGTAGATTTACCTGGTAGAATCGTACAAGATCAAAAGAATGCAAGAGCACATGCTGTTACTTGGGACACGAAAGTAAAAAAACAGCTTTTAGATACATTGACTGGTATTGTTGAATATGATACAACGTTCGACAATTATTATGAAACATTGGTTGAGGCGATTAATACAGGGGATGGAGAAACTTTAAAAGAAGGAATTACAGATTTACGAGGTGAAATTCAACAAAACCAAAAGTACGCACAACAATTAATAGAAGAATTAACTAAATTAAGAGACTCTATTGGACAAGATGTTAGAGCATTTGGAGGCAATAAAGATCTTTTGCAGTCGATTCTAAAAAACCAAGGTGCAGATGTTGATGCAGATCAAAAGCGTCTAGAAGAAGTATTAGGATCAGTAAACTATTATAAACAATTAGAATCTGATGGGTTTAATGTAATGAAGGGTGCTATTTTGGGTCTACCAATAATTGGCGGTATTATAGTGGGAGTAGCAAGAGACAACTTAGGTAAGTTAGAGCCTTTATTAGCAGAATTACGTCAGACCGTGGATTATAAAGTAACATTAAATCGTGTAGTTGGAGTTGCTTATAGTAATATTAATGAAATGCACAAGGCACTTGATGATGCTATTAACGCTCTTACTTATATGTCAACGCAGTGGCATGATTTAGATTCTCAATATTCGGGCGTTCTAGGCCATATTGAGAATGCAGCTCAAAAAGCGGATCAAAATAAATTTAAATTCTTAAAACCTAATTTAAATGCAGCGAAAGATAGTTGGAAAACATTACGAACAGATGCTGTTACATTAAAAGAGGGGATAAAGGAATTAAAAGTGGAAACTGTTACTCCACAAAAATAGGGAAATATTTATTCTGTTGCAAAGTGACCCATAACATAGAGAGTCTATGATTACACTGATAAACAGTAAAGCGGTAATTAATAAATCCTTATATATTAAAAAGGCGGAGTCTCATTAAAGACTTCGCCTTTCACTTATATATAAGTTGTATCCAAATAAAAAGATAGCCATGTAGTTTACTTGTTTTTAAAAATTTGTAACAGAATCGATCAATAGGAGACAGGTTATATAGATTTGCTTAATAATATCGAATCTATGCAACAACATCTTCTTTTAATAAGAATAGGACTTGAAATCATACTCTATACAGGAGGAATAAGAAAAGATGAAAAAAAAACCTTATAAAATACTGGCTGTATCAGCATTTTTAATTATGACAACTACCTATGCACTCACACCAATAGCAACCTTTGCAATTGAAACTGAACAAACGAACACTGGAGATATGTCTCTTTCAGCAAATGAAGAAAAGATGAAAAAAACTGTACAAGATGCTGGGTTATTTGCAAAGGCTATGAATGAATATTCTTATTTGCTAATTAATAATCCGGATGTGAGTTTTGAAGGGATTTCTATTAATGGGTATGCAGATTTACCTAGTAAAATTGTACAGGATCAAAAGAATGCAAGAGCACATGCTGTTACATGGAATACAAAAGTAAAAAAACAGCTTTTAGATACATTGACCGGCATTATTGAATACGATACAAAGTTTGAAAATTATTATGAAACATTAGTAGAGGCGATCAATAATGGAAATGGGGATACTTTAAAAAAGGGGATTACAGATTTAAGGGTGGGGATTCAACGAAACCAAAAGTCCGCAAAAGCGTTAATAGAAGAATTAACTAAATTTAAAAACGCTATTGGAGAAGATGTTAGAGTATTTGGAAGCCATAAAGAGACCTTGCAATCGATTTTAAAAAACCAAGGAGCTGATGTAGAGACTGATCAAAAGCGTTTAGATGAAGTTTTAGGACAAGTAAACTATTATAAGAAATTAGAATCTGATGGGTTAATAATGGTGAAAGTCCCTTTTATCCCCACGCTTATTTCTGGTGGCATAATGATAGGTACTGCTAGAGATAATTTAGGTCGATTAGAGCCTGCTTTAGCAGAATTACGTAAAACTGTAGATTATAAAATTACATTAAATCGTGTAGTCGGAGTTGCATTTCATAATATTAGTGATATGCATAGTACGATTGATAGTGCTATTACTGCTCTTACTTATATGTCCACACAATGGGATGATTTAGACTCTCAATATTCGGGCGTAATGGGGCATATTGATAAAGTTGATGAAAAAGCTGATCAAAATAGATATAAATTTTTAAAGCCTAACTTGAATTCAGCTAAAGACAGTTGGAAAACATTAAGAGCAGATGTTGTCACATTACTAGAAGGTATAAAAATTGCAGAGAAGAAAGAACAAGATTTTATGAATCTACTTCGTCCATCAAACGTTTTTTACTTTTATAAAAAAATCCATAACGCATATACTTTTGAAATAAAGACTGGAACAAATGCACCAAATGCGTCTTATAAAGTTATGAATTTAACTAAAAACACTGTTCATCATATGTGGAGTGGAGGTGCTAATACAAGCATGTGGGCTGACTGGCTTTCATTCAATCCAAATGATGAATTTGCGGTGGTAGCAGTAGTGGATGGAAAAGAATATGTTGTATATAAAGACAAAGTAGAAAATATAATGAACTGAACCCGAAAAAATGTATTAATTGGAGATGGTACACTAAACTAGACACCAAGTTAATTGAAAAATTGACCGGCATATGGCTCCTTATTTCCTAGAACCCCTAGCTAAAGCAAAGGAATTCGTACATAGATTAGTTGACATTTATGTAGGTTTCATCCATTTTCAAAGATAGTTTTTCTTTTTGTTTTATTTTTCAAAAATCACGAATGAAATTTCCGCATTTACGAACTCAGCACATAATGGTTGTTAGATGAATTGACATACCACGTCCCTTTAGAATTTCAGGCATATTATGATAACTTAAAGAAAAAAATAATAGTAGCAAATGGCTACTATTATTTTTCTTTAAAATATCACATCTATCATGTTCCTTATTTGCTTTCCCAGAATTTATTCTAGTTAAAAAAACCTTGCACCAGAACACATATTGTTCTGATGCAAGGTTCGCTGCAATATAAAATACACGACAGTAAGGGCAAGACATAAAATGTGATTTCAAATGAAACATATGTATATGTGAAGTAAGGTAAAAGAGGGGCTGCTCATAACCAGTAGCCCTTCTTTATAACGTTATTTTGCAGGGGAATGTTCAAATATACGTTATATATCATATTCCTCTTTTTCGGAAGAGCAACAAGAACATCTAGCTTAAAAATTTTCACAACAGAGCCAGATAACGTGTTAAAGTATTAATTACTGTGCATGTAAAGATAAAAAAAAGAGCCTTACAAAAAGATGTTTGTAATAGTTTAGCTTATACGATTTTAGGGGATTAATAGTACTTTGTGCCGTTATTATTAACCTAATTTCCAAGAAAAAGAGGTGAATGTAGGATGACTAAACCTTTTAAAAAAAATAGTCGTTATATGGTTGGATTGGACAGTCTAAGGGGCCTAGCTATACTAGGTGTTATTTTGTATCATATTAATTTTAATTGGATGCCTGGAGGATTTTTAGGAGTTACTGTATTTTTTGTACTTTCAGGTTATTTAATTACAGATATTCTAGCCATAGAGTGGAAGAGAAATAAGAGAATTGATTTAAAAAAATTCTGGCTTAGTAGGGCAAGGAGATTGCTTCCAGGAATGCTTGTTATGCTCGTTATAACGTTGGCATGGATTACAGTTTTTCATAGCTCTTTACTTGAAAAAATGCGCGGAGATTCATTAGCGGCATTATTTTATGTTAGTAACTGGTGGTATATTTATCATAAATTATCGTACTTTGATAATTTTAACCAGCTTTCTCCATTGAATCATTTTTGGTCGTTAGCAGTTGAGGAACAATTCTACGTTGTTTGGCCGTTTATCATTAGTTTAGGGCTTTACTACATAAAAAAACAATCCCGTATGATTTTATTAATTTGTCTGGGAGCCGTTGCTTCAGCTTTAGCGATGGCAATTTTGTATGAACCTGGAGCTGATCCGAGCAGAATATATTATGGTACAGATACGAGGGCCTTTTCCTTACTTATCGGAGCGGTACTTGCCTTAGTTTGGCCAAGCAATAGACTTGCAAATAAAATTATCCCAAAGGCGCGTTTCATTCTTGATGTAGTGGGGGGCATTGCCCTTATTATTATTTTGGTTATGTTTTGGAAGACCAATCAATATGATCCATTTCTATACAAGGGAGGAATGGTTCTCTTATCAATTGCAACAGCATTGTTAGTCGCAAATCTAGCTCATCCAGCTAGTCGTATTGCTCAATTTTTACGATTTAGACCTTTACGTTGGATAGGGATAAGATCGTATGGCATATACCTCTGGCATTATCCAATTCTTACATTGACGACTCCAAAGGTAAATGCTGGGGATTTTTCATTAATAAGAGCAATCCTTCAATTTCTTTTGATTATATTGATTGCGCAAATTTCATGGAAGTTTATTGAAAAACCAATCCGACAAGGTGCGCTCCGGAACATTCAGTTTAAGAATTTAAGAATTCAAAATGTCACTTTAGGTGTTAAGTTAGCTTTAATTTGTACATTATTCGTTTCGTCGATAGCGGTCGTAGGGTTATCAAAAGCTAGTAAGGCTAAGGAGAACTCTCAACAAGATAAGGTAAAAGCAGCACAAACACAACCGGCGCCACATCCAGTTGCAGTTTGGGAAAATCCAAATCAAGAGACGCCTCAAAAACAAGGGGAATCAAGAGAAGTAAATTCTGCGCAACCTAAAAATTCACTCACAGTTACTGCGATAGGCGATTCCGTTATGATTGATATTACTCCGTATTTAAAAAATACTTTTCCTGATATTAGGATTGATGCCCAAATTGGTCGCCAGCTGTCAAAAGCGATTCCGGTAGTTGAACAGTTAAAATATGAAGGTAATTTAGGAAATTATGTCATTATTGGATTAGGTACAAATGGAGCCTTTACTACTGAACAACTTGTTTCATTAATAAAAGTAATTGGAAACGAACGTAAAATCATATTTATTAATACGAGAGTACCACGTCCGTGGGAATCAATCGTGAATGAGAGACTGAAAGTAACGGTATCTGAATATCCGAATGTAACTCTAGTTGATTGGTATGCAGCAAGTGCTGGAAAGAAAGACTACTTTGCACCTGACGGTGTGCATTTAACCAAAGTAGGTGCAGAAGCATACGCAGCACTTGTAGCCAAAGCGGTGAAGCAATAATTAAATATGTTTTATTAACTTCTGTTGGGTAAGGAAATGGTTCTGAGTATGAGGTGCCACTCTGAGGTTTAATTACAATTCAAAAAAGAATATTATTCATGTTCTTCTAATCTAAGATTTAGAGTGGCCTGACTCACTTCTGTAATTTGACATGAAATATATGCAAACCTGAAAAAAAGAAAAGGAACTAGAAGAGGCTACAAAGAATACAAAATATGAAGTTGAAATATTAGGAAGAGACTCCGCAGGTAGAAGCACTGCAAATACATTAAAAGAACGACTTGCAATGAAAAAAATTAATTCAAATCCACAAAGAATAGTTCTAACGAGAATACCAATGACAGATTCTTGTTGACCCAAAGAAGGTGGCTAGGAATGGAACTCTTGTAGCAATTCATTATTTTAAAAATAATAGAACAGGCGAATTTAATGATTTTAAATTTAAAAATTAATTTTTTGTTGATAGGAGCTTGTATGTGAAGGTAATGTGTATAAAAAATTCAGGAGATACATTTTCAGAGGTTTTATTAGATCAAGGATATAATCGAGACTCTATTATAAATTTAGAAACCGATAAGGAATATGTGGTTTATGGTATTAGTTCATTGAATGGAGCATTAGACTATCTAATCTTGGGTGAAAATGAAAACTTGCCTTCATGGTACCCAGCAGAATTGTTTGAAGTATCGAACCCTTTACAACCTTTAGAATGGTATTTTGCGGATCATAAACATAGTAAAGCGACAACGATACAATATATATGGGGTTATAAAGAATTAGCTTTAAATGATAGACATGCTCTTGGTTTAATAGAAAGGGAGAATAAAGATATTGCAATATTTTTAAAGCGAAAAGCCGAAATTGAGGAATTAGAAGAATCGTAATAGTGAAGGAATTGATTAATTTATAAAAAACGTAGGAATTAAATATTCCTACGTTTTTTTGTACATAACATTTAAATAAACACCTTATTTTTGGGGATTTACAGGTTCAAATGGAAGATGCCCTGATTTTCGATTTGAATCAATATGATACTATTTACATGTATTGTCATGTACGGAATTATATTTTTTTGCACCTGAACTGTGTATATTATTTGTAGGATTTTCTGTTTTTATGTCGAATATATCTTTAATGCAGGGAGGGACATTACATGATTATTAAAGACTATTTCATCAATCTTTCTATTTTTTCTTTATTAGTTAGCGCAGCGATATTTATTCAAGTGTTTTTGATTCATTCCAGGCGATATTTCGAAAAATTCTATGGAGGGATTATTGCAGTTACTTTGATGCTCTTTTCTTTTCCATACATGGGATTTTCCTACGATCTTCGAGTTGTTCCTCTTATTCTATCTTTTATTTACTTTGGTCGCATTGCTGGTTGGATTACACTAATTAGCATAATTATAATGCGTATCTTTTTCATTGGTGGGTATTGGGAGCCACCTGTGATTGCATATTTAAGTATGAGTGTTCTATTTTTTACTTTTAAAACATATTTTAAAAACCTTCATCCTTTTAAAAGTGCATCTTTATATTTTTCTATTTTTGTCGGAATAAAGTGGTTAGTTGGTGTATTATTTAATACTACATTACTTTACACAGGAGGCTTATTATATATAGCGTTAGGACTTTTAATTGGGCTATTTCTTATGGAAGCCTACCAGAGATTGTATTATTTAACACAGGACTTATCTAAAATGAACCGGGAATTAAAAAAATCCAAGCAAGAACTTACAGATACCGTACATGAGCTTCAAGGAGGGATTTTTAAATTTAAAAAAGTGGGTAAGCACTTTATACACACTTTATGTGATGGACAGTTTTATTATCAAAAAGGATTTTACTCTGAACAGGTGGTAGGGAAAAGCTTACGGACTATTGATGCCTCTATTGTTCCACCACATTTAGTTTCACAATTGATGAAGTATTATCTTCAGGCATGGGAAGGGAAAGAAATTATATTCGAATTATCCTGGCCAGATGATAAAACAATTATTCTTATTGCACTTAGGCCGATTAAACGAAATGGACAAGTTATTGAAGTTGTTGGTTCTACAGTCGATATAACCGAAAGGAAAAAGGTAGAATCAGAATTAAGAGCTACCAAAGAATTACTAGAATCATTTATAAAGCATAATGTAGATGCTATTACCATATCTGATCGAGAAGGGCATATTTTACAAGCAAATAAAGCTTATGAAAAGATATTTGGATGGTCATTAGAAGAAATCATAGGTAAGAGATTACCTTGTGTACCAGATTTCTTAATGGAAGAATCACTCGAAAATATTCAGAAAATTCTAACAGGAGAATCCGTAGTTACTAGATTAGAAACTGTTAGACGACGTAACGATGGAAGTCTTCTTGATGTCAGTCTGACAGTTTCTCCTATATTAGACGTAAGAGGAAATGTGATAGCTTTATCTGCAATATGTAGAGACATCTCTGAAAGAAAACAAGCAGAAAGAGAGCGACATCAATTACATCAACAATTAAAAGATAGTGAAATGAAGTACCGTGCACTAATCGAACAAGCAACTGATGCAGTATATGTAGTAGAGCTGAATGAAAATTATGTTCCCAGTCGATTCATTGAGGTAAACCCTGTTGGTTGTAAAAGATTTGGATATAGTAGAGAAGAGCTGCTCTCGTTACCATTTCCAAATGTAGTACCACAAGATTCTAAAATGATTGTAAGGTTGTTAGAAAAAATTAGAGAGGGAGAAACTTCCTTCACTTTACAAGATGAATATGCTTTTCCAACAGGAAAAATAATAACAACTGAGTTTAGTGTCCGTGTTTTTAACTTAAATGGTAAAAAGGTTTTCCTGAGTATTTCTCGTGATATCACTGAACGGCTAAAAACAGAAGAATTACTACGGAAATCTGAAAAACTTGCTGTCGTAGGACAATTAGCGACTGCAATGGCTCATGAAATTAATAATCCATTAACCGCAATGAAAGGGTTTATGCAATTACTAAAATCAACGGAAACTGAGAATAATCAGGGGTATATAAATATAGTATCATCAGAGATTGAGCGTATAGAAAGTATTACTAATGAATTTATGGCGGTAGCCAAACCACAGGTGGTAAAGATACAACCTAATGATATTAGTGTGCTAATGGATCAAGTTTTAATGCTACTGCAACCTCAAGCAATGATGAATAATATAAAAATTAGAATTGATTTTACACCCGGTATTCCATTGATTCCATGTGAAGGAAATCAATTAAAACAAGTATTTGTTAATATTATAAAAAATGCAATTGAATCCATGCCAACAGGAGGAGAAATTTTGATTCAATTTGATAAACTTGATAATAATCAAATAAGGATTCGCTTTATCGATCAAGGATGTGGGATTCCAAAAGAACGTATACCATACTTAGGAGAACCTTTTTACAGTATTAAGGAAGAGGGAATCGGCTTAGGATTAATGGTATGTTATAAAATTATTGAAACACACCAGGGGAAGGTATTTATTGAGAGTGAAGTGAATAAGGGAACTATAGTTGAAGTCACTCTTCCAATTTGCACGCTTCAAAATTAAAACATTCTTTTACTGAAATTTTATAAATTAGTAAGCAGTTAGCTTTGGCTAGCTGTTTTTTTGTATATATTGTAATCGATTCTTCATATTACGGCTTTTTAATGTTTCATATATAGATTTTAAAAACTCTGTAAGTGTTTTGTAACATTTACGAGAGACTTTTTTAACAGTTATGAGAGAGAAAAGAAAGATTTGTTATATATGATGAAATTAATCTTACTAGTAGGTGTTCTAATTGACCTAGAAACCAAGGAGGAAAAATAACAATGAAACAATTGAAGCCAGCAATTAGTGTATTAGGTAGTGTATCGATGGCACTGACTTTAGCATCTCCTGCTTTAGCAGATGTAAAACAACCGAATCCAGGAGGTACAGTTGAAATATTCAAAGAGAATGTAAATGTAAAAAAAGAAGATAAGAATTTCACGCTCGGATCTGATGGGGAAATAGGTTCACTCATTACACAAAACATTGAAATGGCAAACAACGATTGGGATAAAGATGGTATTTCTAACGACTTAGAGATGAATGGATATAAAATTGAATTCAATTCACAAACTGGAAAAAATGAAGCGAAAGCATGGGATCCCGAGAAGGATAAAGGGAAACCAAAATTTATATCGAATCCTATGAATGCAAATACGGATGGTGATCCTTTTACTGATATGTATGAGGTTGAGAATTATAACAACGATTCTGATACTAATTTCAATCCGATAGTTGCCAACATGCCGAATTTGCAAATTGGTGTCAAACGAATTGAAGTAATTCCTATTGCAACCATTACGGATAATAATGGCGGATCAGTCAGCAGAGGATGGGAAAAAAGTGTATCTACACAACATTCATTTAATGTAGGTTTAAGTGGTTCAGGTGGTGTAGAAGGCTCAGCAGCCGGTCCTGTTCCTTCCGGAAGTGTTTCAGCAAATGTGGGATACGGATATTCAAAAACAACTACGGAAACGGAGAGTTATACAAATAATTTTGATTGGTCTACTGCAACAACTGTGGATACAGCGAACGCAGCAAAATTACGGGTACATTTGGAATATAAGAATGTAGGAACAGCATCCGCTGAAAATGTTTCGCCTCATTTTAATATTCGTTTAGGAAACAAAATTATTAATACTGTAAAGGCAACACAAGATCGTTATAAAGCAAACTATTTAAGTACAGAAAAAGGTGGACGGAATAAAACAGAAGTAGTAATTGACAGTTTAGAAGGACAAGCAGATGCGAATATTGTCTTATCTTTGGATGAATTGAAAGCTGTTGAACAAGGGGAACTTCTTTCGATTGAAGTTTTACCTACAAGTACAATGGATTTATCTATTGAAAAAGGTGAAGAAATTATGCATTTGGGGGATTCAGGGAGATATGAGTCTAGAGTAAATGCAGCTACTGAACAATTAGAAACAGATATAGGAAATATACCAAAGTTTAGGGTATATACTCCTAAAGACAAATCCCTTGCTGATACGCCAGTTTTATCCTATAACGAAGTTTTTCAACATGTAAATATAGATACGAAAAAAGTAAATCATATTGTAAACAAGGCTAAAAGTACTAATAACGTATCAGTAGTTTCAGCTAATAATGGAACTGATGCATTGAACGATTTAAAAGCGGGACAGGGAAATCGCGGTTATTTACATAAAGACTCTGTACACGGTGCTTTTGCAAAACTACAGCAACCAACATTAGTAGAAGGTAGTTTTGATTCTGTGACGCAAAAGATTAGGGCAACAATTTTACCTGGTTTATTTGGTGTGAGTAAAGAGATTCCTACTACTTATAGTAAGAAATGGAATGCTCCGTCACAAACAGTAACACTAGTTAAACGTGAGAATGGATTTACATATGAGTCTAGAGAAAATATACACCCTATTAAATCTGAAATTGCTTCGCACAGAAAAGTTACATTTGAAATCAATGACGCACACAATCTAACCCCTACACAAAAGATTGATACTGAAATTAAAGCTAATAAAGAATTTGAAGATTATGTAGTAGATAATTCAGGTGAATTTGTTACAGAAGGGGTTCCTTATACCGTAGCTTCATATGGAAATACAGCTTATTGGGGAAGTCATCATGCCGGGAATAAATGGGAGTATCTTTGGGCTGAAAAATCTAGCGATGAAAAAGTGAATGTAATTATTGAAAGAGTAGGTCAACCTAAACCTGGAAAACCAATTAAAAAGGATGAAGAGGTATTAATTAAATTTCGAAATCCTATTTATTCAGATTATGCATATTTAAAACTTCAAGATAGTTATATCCATTTAGATCAAAAACAGAATGCAAGTACTTTTAAATTTAATCATGCATATCCAAAGAATTTCACTGGATACCATAAGCAATGGAACATACTATCTAATGGTAACAAGTTAAAGGTAGGATATTTAATCGATTATATGAAATATGGTAATGGAGAGAATGGGACTGATACTATAGCATGGAATCTATCAAGAGTTCAGTAATCGGTAACAGTTCTGTTGCTAAGTTTGAAAAGAGAACCGGAAATGAATTGAATCCGTAAAGTTAGATACAATAATTTAGGTTACTAATAAGGAATGAGTTCGATGTTGAATCGGACTCATTCCTTTTAATTTATATAATTTAGTAACTACTATTTTAAATACTTATCTAGTCATATAAGTAATCAAATGTTAAGATTACTATCTGTATTACAAAATTTATTTTCTGAATTTTCATTGGATAATAGAAACAATAAATTTTGCATTATTGGTGAAAAAGAAGTGAGGATAGTATATGAAGAAAAGAATTTTAATCGTAGAAGATGAAGAAAATATTCGAGAAGTATGCAAACGGTATTTAGAAAGAGAAGAATATGAAGTTTATACCGCTGTAAATGGTAAAGAAGGTTGGGATTTATTTCTTACACATCAACCAGATTTAATTATATTAGATTTGATGATGCCAAAAAAAGATGGATGGGAATTATGCGAGGAAATTCGTCAACAGTCAAATGTCCCTATTATTATGTTAACTGCTAAGGGAGAGGAAAGGGATCGAATTTTAGGCTTAACAATGGGGGCAGATGATTATTTAACAAAGCCATTTTCCCCTCGTGAATTAGTATTAAGGGTTCAAATTATACTAAGAAGAGGAAGCCATGTACCAATACAAGCGAAAGAATCTCTATTGGAAGTGATAGAGTTTCCAGATTTAAAAATATATCCAAAGACAAGATATGTACTTGTTTGTGATAAGGAAGTAGAGTTAACGGTGAAAGAGTTTGAGGTACTTTATCTCATGGCAAAGCATCCAAAACAAGTATTTTCTCGCTCGCAGCTCCTTGAATTAATTTGGGATTTTGGACATGAAGGAGCATCAAACACAGTTACCGTGTTAGTGAGTCGTTTACGTGAAAAGCTCGAAAAGCATACGATAAAGAATCGTTGGATTCATACGGTTTGGGGTATAGGATATCGCTTTGAGCCAAATGGAGGAAATGAAACATGAGATTACGTATTCAATTGTTACTCATGAATCTATTAAGTACCAGTATTATGGTAATTGCTATATGGTATAGTGAGACGAAAATGTTACTTGAACCGGAACAAACGCGGTTATTAACAGTAATTGCATTTGTGGCATTCATTATTTCAACGTTTATTTATTGGTTAATGACACGTCCTATCATGAAATCTATACAAAATTTAATAAAATTGACGAAACAATTTAGTGATAGACACTTTGAAACGATGTATATAATTGGGCAAGAACCACGTGAGTTTAAAGAATTGGCAACAGCCTTTCAACAGATGGCAAAAAAATTAGAAGAAGGGTTTACTAAGTTAGAGGAACAGGAAAACTCTCGTAAGGAGCTAATTACCAATATCTCACACGACTTACGAACACCTATGGCGAGCATGCAAATGATGATAGAAGCATTACAAGATAACCTGATTGAAGATCCTGAAATAAAAAAGCAATACTTGGCAACGGTTTTAAAAGAAATAGAAAGATTAAATGGATTAATTAACGACTTATTTGATCTTTCAAAGTTAGAGTTTGAGCAAGTAGATTTTCACCCAAGTTTCACACATTTAGATAAAGTTCTATTAGATGTATTAGAGTCACATTCTATCTTATTAGGAGACAAACAAATCCATGTGCAATTGGATGTCCCTGATACATTACCTCGACTTTTGATTATGCCTTGCAAAATTGAAAGGGTCATAGGTAATTTATTACATAATGCAATTCGATATTCTCCTATCTCTGGAACAATTGAATTGACTGTAGTGGAAAATAAATCAACTCAACAGGTCCAATTCACTATGCGGGATGAAGGAATGGGAATTTCTCCAAATGATCAATTACGTGTATTTGAACGTTTTTTTAGAACAGATCGATCAAGAAGTTCACAATCTGGAGGTTCCGGACTTGGATCAGCTATTGCAAAATCATTAATTGAAATGCACAAAGGGGAAATTGGTGTAAGGAATCGCGCAGATGGTAAGCAGGGAAGTGAATTTTGGTTCACTCTTCCCATCACATCAGTAAAAAATAAGATGGCTGAAAGACTTTTGTAACATTTACGTTAGAAAAATGAAAGACCTTCTTGTTAACATACTACTACACAGTATGTTACAGGAGGTTTTTTACTTTATGAAAAGAAAATATGTATGGCTTATAGGTGGTTTAATAATTGTATTGGGGATTTTATGGTCATTGTTCCGACCAGAGAAATTATTTATTGATAAGCAAGTAAATGAATCATTGCCACAAGCAGAGATACAATCAACTGAAGTAAGGCAACAAAGTGATCGAGTAATAAGGGAAGGGCAGTTTCAAAACGGTGTCCATGAAACAACTGGAACGGCAAAAATTCACCAATTAGCGGATGGAAAACGTGTTTTACGACTTTCTAATTTTGCAACATCAAATGGGCCAGATGTACGAGTTGTATTAGTTCCTACAAATCGTTTGAAAAATAATGAAGACGTAAAAAACTATCAGTATATTGAATTAGGAAAATTAAAGGGAAATAAAGGAGACCAAAACTACGAAATTCCTGAAGGGTTAGATGTAAATGAATATGGTTCGGTTTCTGTTTGGTGTAAAAGATTTAATGAAAACTTTGGTGCGGTTTATTTTAATAATTAAATATGAACTTAAAATTTCCTCTTACAGACGAAATTCATATGGGTTATGGTAAAAGCTGCAGCGGACTTAGTTGCTAAGAAGGGCACTCATAAGAGTGTCTTTTTCATATTTCTCAATTTTTGTATATTTTAGTGCAATTGGACGTTTACGAAGAGATTTTATTCGTGCATAAATAATTTTAAGAGTATGCCAGGAAATCTTTGATTTATCAAGAAAAATTAAATTTAAAATGTATTATATACAGAAGCTACTTGAGGGGTGTTAAGATGCTAAATTTCTCATTTTGGGGTAGTTGCTTTTCATAGCTATATGACTATGTATCGGTACCCCATAAGAAAAAGGCAGGAACATATCAAATATGTTCCTGCCTTTTTCTTAAGTTTAACATGTATAACCTAAATATAAATGTATTGCGGCCTTCTTTATTTATTATTTTTCAAACCGCAAATGAACAAACTTCAACATCTTTATTACGTTTACAATTCGCATCATAATACGTGTACTACCATCCCAATCTTTATTTGTAGGTATACCTTTAAAGAAAGGGGAGCAACTTAATACTTTTATGGAAGAAGACCATTTTTCTATTGATTTTGGATTGTTTACATAAAAATACATCATCGCGCCGTTATTACCAGATTTTTTTACGGTTGCATTCGAAAGGTTCAGTGCGAATTTTGATTCAGCATCAAAATATAGCTCTCCTCCAGGAAAACGTTTTGACATAGCAACTATGATCTCTTTTAAATCTTCTTCTTTAAAGTAATAAAATACACCTGCTGATATAAAAAGAATACCGTCGTTTGGATCATATCTTATATCGTCAAACCAAGAAGTATCAAAAAATGATTTAGTGATGCTAATATTCCTAGGTGTATCTTCAATTAAAGTCTTGCGAAAAGAGATTGCATCGGGTAAATCAAGGTTATACCAATGTATTGTACCGTTATCAATTCTTGAAAAAGTAGTATCTAGTCCTGAACCGATATTTACTATAGTGGCGTTCGGGTGTTTTGCTATAAATTGTTTTATCGTATCATCAATTTTTCGTGCACGGGTAATGTATGTGATACATCCGTATTCGCCAAATGTATTTGCTATTGTTGAGAAGTCAAAATCGCATTCTTTAATTATTCGAATAGCCTCTGTATCATCTAAAATATCCTTATTTTTCTCACTGCCATATGCTCGTCCCCATAGGGGAATAAGCATCGTACCTTGTACTGATTGTAAATCTAACTCTTTAACCATGAAACATCCTCCGTTGCATAATAAAACAATATATTTAGTCGTTATGTAACATTTTTGAGAGCATTGTATTTGTTTTATATAGTCCGTAAGTTAAATCCCGCCTATCTTCTTCAGATAACTTTTCGAGGTTTACTGTGAAATTTTTATAAATTTGTTTCCATCTCTCATAATGTACCTTTTCAGCCTTTTCTGTCAGAGAAATTAATACAGCTCTTTTGTCTACCGTATCTTGTTTTTTTACAATATAGCCGTTTAGTTCTAAATTACGTAAAGTTACACTTAATTGTTGCTTAGGAATGTTTAAATAATTAGCAATCATCTTTGAATTTACAGGTACTTTTTGCTGGGCGAGATACTCCACTACGTGTTGTTCTAAATGTGTAAATTCAGAGGATTTTTCTGATAGAAATTTGAAAGTACCTGACATATTTAATAATAAATTCATGTATTCGTTTAATAATTCTTTATGAGACATTATTTTCGCTTCCTTTTTGGATTTAGTCATTATTTTATTACTAATTTAGCTATAAATCAAATGTTTAAACTTATTATAGTAAATTAATATTTACTAATTTGTTATTTTGAAATTATATGAAATAAAGAAGAGGAGGATGAGAAGTGATTTTAGAAAAGACGAATATGGCCAAAAATAAAATATTACTAAATATACGTAACTAATGAATGCAATGTCTTTTTCAGTTATTATGTTGTAAATAATTTTATGATAAAATTTTTTACATAATGAAATAAAGGGGTAGTATTCTATGGGTTATTTCTCAAACAGTTTATTAGTTTTGTTCGTTCTTATTGTATGTAGCTGCATAATTTTTGGGTGATAATATAGTGGTAGATTTATATAAAAGAAGTGATCTCAGGTGAGGTAACTTCTTTTTATTTTATGTTGAGAAGGAATTCTGTTTTTCTTATTGAAGTTTGTTCAAGTTAAGTTGATGATGGTTTAAAAATTTTAATAGAGCAATGTAAAAGAGGATACAAATAAATAGGAGAATAGGGAGGCGTTTATGAAAACTAAAATAAGCTACACAATTGAACATCCAACAAATTTCAATGAATTAGTAGCTTTATATGAATCTTTAGGATGGAATTCTCTAAAATTAACGGTTAATGAATTGGAACAAATGTGTAAACAAAGTTGGTATGTGATATATGCTTTTAAAGAGCAACAATTAATTGGCATGGGGCGTGTTATATCTGATGGTGTAATAACAGGCGTTATTTGTGGTGTATGTGTATTGCCAAAATATCAGTCCATTGGCATTGGAAAAGAAATAGTAGAACGATTAATCCAGCACTGTGAACAAAAAAAGGTTATTCCCCAACTGATGTGTGTGGAAAAATTGCAATCTTACTATGAATCTATAGGGTTTGAGGTATTCTCTGTTGGGATGACAAAACATATTAAAAGATAGTGGCGCTTTATATTTTCAGTTTACTCGTACATATTTTCAAACTTCAGTATAAAGGAGAATTGCTGTATGGAGATTGCTAAAGGGGTAGAAATGTTACAACTTGAATTACAAGAATTTATTATTCACCTAATTCTTTTATGGGATGATGAAATGGCAGTATTAATAGATACTGGCTTCCCTGGACAAATTGAAGATATACAAGTAGAGATGGAGAGAGTTGACGTATCGTTTGATAAATTAAAAGCAGTGATTTTAACGCATCAGGATATAGATCATACAGGTAGTCTTCCAGAGTTGTTGCAGAACTGTGGAAGTAATATTAAAGTTTATGCGCACGAGCTAGATAAGCCGTATATTGAAGGGGATTTACCTTTATTGAAAGGTGGAAATGTGGAGAATCTACCAAAAGGAAAAGTGAGTGATACTGTGATTGATGGACAAGAACTTCCGTATTGCGGTGGCATACTAATTCTCCATACGCCAGGACACACGCCGGGTCATATTAGTTTATATTTGAAACAAAGTAAAACTCTTATCGCTGGGGATTCAATGTATAGTGTAAATGGAATGTTAGGAGGAATTCATGCTCCAACTACTTTGGATGTTCAGGAAGCACAACAGTCTTTGAAGAAGTATTTAAATCTAGATATTGAATCCGTAGTTTGTTACCATGGGGGATTAAGTAAAGGGAATATAAATGCACAAATTCAAAATTTGTAAATAATAATTTTTTGCTAATTGGTGCTAAAGAATAATCTAATTGTAAGTATATAAATAAAACACGTAATTGATAAAAGAGCATGTTTGAGAAAAATTCAAATATGCTCTTTTATTAAAGGAAATCTATTTAATACGAATGACCTAACCCGTTCCAATAAAAAGAAACGATTTCTTGTGCTAATTCATCTATATTTGCAAGAATAGGATTGTGATTTTCATCCTTAAAATTCCCAATTGATAATAAAGATACGAAAGCATGGGCAGCAAATTTAGGATTGCCTTTACTTATTTCTCCAAGTTGCATCGCGTTATGAAGTGCTTTTTCCAACACTTCATACATGTTATCTTCGGCATTTTTTAATTCTTTCAACTGCTCTTCAGATAAAGAGTGTTTTGCATCTTTCATAAAGTTCTTCATGTCAATATCCATCGTTGCGTGTAAGTATACTGTAGCGAAGTCTAACAACCTTTCTTCCAAAGTTTTATTCGTGGAAAGTATTTGATCCATATTCTCTCTTATACGTATCATCATTTGAATCATAGTAGCGGTAAATAAATCAGCTTTTGTAGAATAGTAATAGTAGACGGTTGCTTTCGTAACACCGCATTCTTTCGCGACCTCATCCATAGAAACGACTTGATAATTTTGAGTAAGAAATAATCGAGTTGCAACTTCTAAAATTATTTCTTTTGTAGATTTTGTATTTTTATTTTGACGAGGTCTTCCGAGAGGACGTTGTTTTTGTTCCAAATACATTCGCTCCTGACATTTATTATTGAGATAATTATAACATAATTTTTAATCTTTCTTGATTAATTAACTGACCAGTATATATAATTAATATTGTAGGAAAAAAGGAAGGTGGGTTTTTATGAAAAAGCACCCGTTACATATGTTAGGGAGGATTGTAGCAGGGAAGAATACGCAATGGATAACTTTATCAGTTTGGATCCTTATTACATTAGTACTTTCATTTACGTTGCCACAAGTAAATAGTACGAAAGAACCGAATCCGAAAAATTTACCTGAAACAGCTATGTCACAGCAAGCGGAAGAACTTATGAAAAAAGAGTTTCCTAATAATGCAGGAAATCCGTTGTTAGTAGTATGGCATAGAGATGGTGGATTACAGTCAAAAGACTATAAACTTATACAGGACGTTTATAAAGAGTTAAAAGCTAGCCCTTTAAAAGAACAATCAATGTTACCACCATTTGATACAATTCCAGAGCAAGTATTATCAAAAAGTGCATCAAAAGATGGTACATCATTTGTCACATCGATATTCTTTAATAAATCAGCTGGTACGGATATATTAAAGGGAAATCTTGAAGATGTAAGAAAACTGGTGAATAGTAAGGTGGATGTTGATCCATTTAAACAAAAAATAACGGACTCTGGTTTACATGTTCGATTATCTGGCCCTGTAGGTATTCAAACAGATGCGGTTAGTTTATTTAGTCAAGCTGATGTGAAATTATTAGTCGCTACTGTACTATTAGTATTGGTTTTATTAATTTTACTTTACCGTTCACCAATTTTAGCAATTTTACCTATACTTGTTGTTGGCTTTGCATACGGTATTATTAGTCCTACACTTGGTTTTTTAGCTGATCATGGGTGGATTAAAGTAGATGCCCAAGCGATATCAATCATGACCGTATTATTGTTTGGCGCGGGTACAGACTATTGTCTATTTTTAATTTCAAGATATAGAGAGTACTTGTTAGAAGAAGAAAGTAAATATAAAGCGCTGCAACTTGCGATTAAAGCATCTGGCGGGGCAATTATAATGAGTGCATTAACTGTCGTACTTGGATTAGGAACATTATTACTTGCTCATTACGGCGCCTTTCATCGATTTGCAGTACCATTTAGTGTTGCTGTATTCATAATGGGGGTTGCTGCTTTAACAATTCTTCCTGCATTTTTATTAATTTTCGGCAGAGCTGCATTCTTTCCGTTTATACCAAGAACAACTGCGATGAATGAGGAGTTTGCAAGAAAGAAACAGAAAGTAATAGAAGTTAAAAAATCAAAAGGCTCCTTTAGTAATAAACTTGGAGATATTGTCGTACGAAGACCGTGGACAATAATTATGCTAACTATGTTTGTATTAGGTGGATTAGCTTCATTCGTACCACGTATTCAATACACATATGACCTTTTAGAATCGTTTCCGAAGGATATGCCTTCACGTGAAGGGTTTACGTTAATTAGTGATCATTTTTCAGCTGGAGAACTAGCGCCAGTAAAAGTTGTTGTTAATACGAAAGGAAAAGAGCTTCCTATTAAACAAGAGATAGAGAAATTTTCTTTTGTAAATACAGTGAAAGAGCCAAAAGAGGGAAAAGAAAATAAACAAATACAAATGTATGAAGTTTCTTTAGCGGAAAATCCGTACGCAATTGAAGCGCTAGATCAAATCCCTAAATTGAAAAATAGTGTAGAAAAAGTATTAAAAGATGCGGGGATTAATGATGTTGAAGGTCAATTGTGGATTGGTGGAGAAACAGCGTCACTATATGACACAAAACAAATTACGGAACGTGATGAAGCAGTTATTATTCCAGTAATGATTAGTATAATAGCTTTACTATTACTTGTCTACTTACGATCAATTGTAGCGATGATTTATTTAATAGTAACAGTTGTTTTATCATTCTTCTCTGCATTAGGAGCAGGATGGATATTACTTCACTTTGGTATGGGAGCGCCGGCAATACAAGGGGCGATACCGCTATACGCATTCGTATTTTTAGTTGCTTTAGGTGAAGATTATAATATCTTTATGGTTTCAGAAATATGGAAAAACAGAAAGACACAAAATCACTTGGATGCAGTAAAAAATGGTGTTATACAAACAGGAAGTGTCATTACATCCGCAGGTTTAATTTTAGCAGGAACTTTTGCGGTGTTAGGTACGTTACCAATTCAAGTTTTAGTTCAATTTGGTATTGTGACCGCAATTGGAGTTTTACTTGATACGTTTATCGTAAGACCGTTACTTGTACCGGCAATTACAGTTGTTTTAGGTCGCTTTGCTTTTTGGCCAGGGAAACTTTCAAAAAAGAGTGAAGAAATACAAAAAGTGGATGCATAGTTAAAAAAGCCGAGGATATTTTCCTTGGCTTTTTTCTATGTAGTTCATTAATTTTTTGAAGTCAAATCATCAGTTACAGCGTGATCAGCATCTTCAATGGTTGTTTCGGGCATTCCGTATAAGCCGTTCATTGCTTGTTCTTCGCTAGTTAGATTTGCAGTATTATTATTGTGAATAGATGTAGTGTTTTCGATAACATTTACTTTTTTATTTTCATTTTTATCATGCATGTTTGAATCCTCCAAACGTCATTTGATTTATCCCGCATTAACGGGCAGTAAGACCTCCACCTCAAAATTCGGCAAAAACAAAGAAGGTTAGGTGGGGGATCAACTGCCCCCCACTGATTAAAGTTTCACATTATTAATAGTATGTGGATGGATTGCAAGAAATATGTGGATGGATTTTTGCAAATGTTATATAATTAAATAAAAACGTGAGTATAAATGTAAACTATAAGGAGTGAACAAGTGTGGTGAAAACAAGGAAATTAGCCTTCTAAAATAAAAATGAAATTTTAGGAGGCTAATGAAATGAAGTTTCATGTAATTGACAGAGAAAATTGGAATAGAGAGCAGTATTTTGAACATTATTTAAAATTAAAGTGTTCGTTTAGTATGACAGCGAATGTTGATATTACGATGATGCTAGAGAAAATACATCAAAAGGAAATAAAATTTTATCCGACTTTTATTTATATAATTTCTAGAATGATAAATAAACATAAAGAATTTCGAACATGTTTTAATGATGAAGGAGTTTTAGGGTATTGGGAGGAAATGATACCTAGTTATACAATCTTTCATAAAGGTGATAAATCTTTTTCAAGTATATGGACGGATTATTCTAGTGATTTCCACATTTTCTATAAAAACTATGAAGAGGATATGAAATGTTTTGCTAATGTTCATGGTCTCTTCCCGAAAGAAAATATTCCGCCAAATGTTTATCCGATTTCTGGGATACCTTGGACTAGTTTTACAGGATTTAATTTAAATATTAATAATGATGGTGATTTTCTATTACCAATTATAACTTGCGGAAAATATTTCAATGATGGAAGCAAGGTAATGCTACCTTTTTCATTGCAAGTACATCATGCGGTTTGTGATGGATATCATGCGAGTCGTTTTATAGAGGATTTACAGGAACTAGTTAATACATGTAACGAATGGCTTTAAGTAATATCAAATTTTTAATTATATAAAATTGAAAATGAATAAGCGTAAAATAAAAAGAAGAGAACATGTGTATATTACATGTTCTCTTCTTTTTATTCATTCATACTAAGTAACAGTGGAAAATATAGGTTGATTTGTAGTTTAATAGTAAAGAGAGTGATTGATTTTAATTTTCTTTATTTTATAACTATATAGATTACAAAAGTTATGAGATTGTAACAATGAAGGGGAACACAAAAATGACAATAATATCTATAGAAAAAGCTACAATTTTAGATGCTGAAAAGTTAACAGAAATAATGAAAAGAACATTTGACGAAGAAGCGAAGCGGTGGTTATGCGGCCAATATGATGTAATTGATTATAACATTCAACCGCCAGGATATTCTTCAGTTGAAATGATGAAATATTCAATTGAAGAATTGGATTCTTACAAAGTGATAATGGATGAAAAAATAATCGGGGGAATTATAGTTACGATCTCTGGTAAATCGTACGGAAGAATCGATCGTATTTTTGTAGAGCCTTTTCTTCAAGGAAAAGGAATTGGATCAAGGATTATTAAGTTAATAGAAGAAAAATTTCCGAACATAAGGATTTGGGATCTTGAAACATCTAGTAGACAAGTTAATAATCATCATTTTTATAAAAAAATGGGCTATGAAATCATTTTTAAATCTGAAGATGAGTATTGCTATGTAAAAAGAAAAAATGTAGGTGCAGGTGAAGAGAACCTAATTAAAAATAAAGATATGAAAAATGGTCAATACGAAAACTGTAATTTGGTTCATACAGAATATTATCAAGTAAATTTAAAAAATAGTGCATTTGTTGGTAGTAATATAATGCATATGAATATGAGTAATTGTAATGTAAGTCAATCAAAGTTTAGGAATATAAACTTTAGAAGGTCTTCATATGCAGATTTAAATCTTTCTAGTAGTACATTTAATTTGGTGACATTAGGTGGAGTGCAATTCAAAAATACAAGTCTTGGAGATGAGAAGGAACCTCTTTCATTTGAAAACTGTGATTTGGAAGGTAGTACAATGCATAATAGTAACCTGAAAAATATTGAAATAGTAAATTGTGATGTAACTGGTATGAAAATAAATGGTATTCCAATAGAGAATTTGCTTGAGCTATATAATAAGGTGAAAATTTAAAGTATAGGGTTATTAGGTTGTTAGGATAAGGTGTTTGGAAACTAAGTGTTATATCAAAATAATTATGTAGAAATAACATAAAGAAATACAGGTGGGGAATGATTTAATATAGGTTTCTAGAATGATAATATAATTCTATTTATATGGAGGGTGAGGAATATGGAAATCAACATACGAGCAGTAGAAATACAAGATGCTAGAGCAATTCATCGTATATGTATACAGGATGAGGTTTTACCTTATATGGTTTTCTTACCTAGCATGCGTGTAGACGCTATGGAAAATAGAATTCGAAACTTAGCACCAAATCAATTTGAATTTGTTGCAGAATATGACGGGGAAGTAGTAGGGTTTATTGGCTTAACACAAAGTCCGGGACGAAGATCTCATTCAGGCGATTTATTTATTGGGGTAGACAGTGAATATCATAATAAAGGTATTGGCAAAGCACTTCTTACAAAAATGCTTGATTTAGCTGATAATTGGTTAATGTTAGAGAGAGTAGAACTTGGTGTATTAGAAACGAATCCGAAAGCAAAAGATCTATATGAAAAATTGGGGTTTGTAGTAGAAGGGGTAAAGGTAGGGAATTTAAAGGCTCACGGAAAGTTTATAAATGAAATTATGATGAGTCGTTTTAGACCTGATGGTTTAATTGTACATAATTAATATGTAAAAGCATGACAAATCAATGTCATGCTTTTTTAATTGTCATTTGCGATTCGCTAGTTTCGGTTGTAATAAAAATAATGTTAATCCAATGAAAATAATTGAAATTCCTAGTGCTTGTTGTAAAGTAATGGTTTCACTCAAAATAAAATATGCTAGAACACAAGTACCAATTGTTTCACCTAAAATACTCATTGAAATAACAGTAGCGCTCATCCATTTTAATAACCAATTGAATATCGTTTGTCCTAAAATCGTTGCAATGAAAGCTAGTCCAATAAAGGACAACCAAGTTTGTGTAGCGTAATGAATGAAAGATTGTTGCTGCATATAAGCAAATATACCGAGAAAGCATGCGCTACTTCCATAACTAATTACCGAATATGGTATAAGAGATAAATCTTTACGAATGTGTTGACTAATGAAAAAGTAAGCTGTAATAATGCCGGCCGCCATAAATGCTAAAATATCTCCGTATAAAGCGTCGCCACTAATTTGGAAATCTTGCCAACCGATGACGATACTTCCTGAAATGGCAATGAAGCAACCGATAACCGCTCCTTTCGTAAATCTCTCTTTAAATAAAAAGTAACCACCAACCATTGAAAATAAAGGTTGTAACGTTACGATAACTGTAGAACTTGCTACGGAAGTATATCGTAAGGATTCAAACCATAGTACATAATGTGTAGCTAAAAATAGCCCGGATAGAAATCCGAATCCCCATTGTTTTTTCGATAATGTTTTTAGTTCGTTTCGATTCCTTTGTATTTGCATCAAAGGAACGAAAAAACGATTCTGGGGGTAATTTGACGCGTTTTTGAATCCATGATGTGAAAAGTGTGAGATCGTAGCGGTATTGTTTAACGGTGGAAGATTTACGGCCATGTTTTAATAAATCAGCAAGGAAAACATCAACAGAAAGTTCCCAAGTCATGTTTATATACTCCTTTGTCCTAAAAATTGTGTACCGCAATTATATACGAGAACCACATAAACAAGCAATAGGGGATTCTAGGTCGAAGTGTTTGGGGGGGATTCCAGGGCCAGGACTTGCGGGGCTATGCGGAGACATATGGGCATGGCTAGACAGGGCGTGGAGCTGTAGTATAGGTGGATATATAGATGTACAGGAATGATATGAACTTAAAATTTCCTCTTACAGACGAAATTCATATGGGTTATGGTAAAAGCTGCAGCGGACTTAGTTGCTAAGAAGGGCACTCATAAGAGTGTCTTTTTCATATTTCTCAATTTTTGTATATTATAGTGCAATTGGACGTTTACGAAGAGATTTTATTCGTGCATAAATAATTTTAAGAGTATGCCAGGAAATCTTTGATTTATCAAGAAAAATTAAATTTAAAATGTATTATATACAGAAGCTACTTGAGGGGTGTTAAGATGCTAAATTTCTCATTTTGGGGTAGTTGCTTTTCATAGCTATATGACTATGTATCGGTACCCCATAAGAAAAAGGCAGGAACATATCAAATATGTTCCTGCCTTTTTCTTAAGTTTAACATGTATAACCTAAATATAAATGTATTGCGGCCTTCTTTATTTATTATTTTTCAAACCGCAAATGAACAAACTTCAACATCTTTATTACGTTTACAATTCGCATCATAATACGTGTACTACCATCCCAATCTTTATTTGTAGGTATACCTTTAAAGAAAGGGGAGCAACTTAATACTTTTATGGAAGAAGACCATTTTTCTATTGATTTTGGATTGTTTACATAAAAATACATCATCGCGCCGTTATTACCAGATTTTTTTACGGTTGCATTCGAAAGGTTCAGTGCGAATTTTGATTCAGCATCAAAATATAGCTCTCCTCCAGGAAAACGTTTTGACATAGCAACTATGATCTCTTTTAAATCTTCTTCTTTAAAGTAATAAAATACACCTGCTGATATAAAAAGAATACCGTCGTTTGGATCATATCTTATATCGTCAAACCAAGAAGTATCAAAAAATGATTTAGTGATGCTAATATTCCTAGGTGTATCTTCAATTAAAGTCTTGCGAAAAGAGATTGCATCGGGTAAATCAAGGTTATACCAATGTATTGTACCGTTATCAATTCTTGAAAAAGTAGTATCTAGTCCTGAACCGATATTTACTATAGTGGCGTTCGGGTGTTTTGCTATAAATTGTTTTATCGTATCATCAATTTTTCGTGCACGGGTAATGTATGTGATACATCCGTATTCGCCAAATGTATTTGCTATTGTTGAGAAGTCAAAATCGCATTCTTTAATTATTCGAATAGCCTCTGTATCATCTAAAATATCCTTATTTTTCTCACTGCCATATGCTCGTCCCCATAGGGGAATAAGCATCGTACCTTGTACTGATTGTAAATCTAACTCTTTAACCATGAAACATCCTCCGTTGCATAATAAAACAATATATTTAGTCGTTATGTAACATTTTTGAGAGCATTGTATTTGTTTTATATAGTCCGTAAGTTAAATCCCGCCTATCTTCTTCAGATAACTTTTCGAGGTTTACTGTGAAATTTTTATAAATTTGTTTCCATCTCTCATAATGTACCTTTTCAGCCTTTTCTGTCAGAGAAATTAATACAGCTCTTTTGTCTACCGTATCTTGTTTTTTTACAATATAGCCGTTTAGTTCTAAATTACGTAAAGTTACACTTAATTGTTGCTTAGGAATGTTTAAATAATTAGCAATCATCTTTGAATTTACAGGTACTTTTTGCTGGGCGAGATACTCCACTACGTGTTGTTCTAAATGTGTAAATTCAGAGGATTTTTCTGATAGAAATTTGAAAGTACCTGACATATTTAATAATAAATTCATGTATTCGTTTAATAATTCTTTATGAGACATTATTTTCGCTTCCTTTTTGGATTTAGTCATTATTTTATTACTAATTTAGCTATAAATCAAATGTTTAAACTTATTATAGTAAATTAATATTTACTAATTTGTTATTTTGAAATTATATGAAATAAAGAAGAGGAGGATGAGAAGTGATTTTAGAAAAGACGAATATGGCCAAAAATAAAATATTACTAAATATACGTAACTAATGAATGCAATGTCTTTTTCAGTTATTATGTTGTAAATAATTTTATGATAAAATTTTTTACATAATGAAATAAAGGGGTAGTATTCTATGGGTTATTTCTCAAACAGTTTATTAGTTTTGTTCGTTCTTATTGTATGTAGCTGCATAATTTTTGGGTGATAATATAGTGGTAGATTTATATAAAAGAAGTGATCTCAGGTGAGGTAACTTCTTTTTATTTTATGTTGAGAAGGAATTCTGTTTTTCTTATTGAAGTTTGTTCAAGTTAAGTTGATGATGGTTTAAAAATTTTAATAGAGCAATGTAAAAGAGGATACAAATAAATAGGAGAATAGGGAGGCGTTTATGAAAACTAAAATAAGCTACACAATTGAACATCCAACAAATTTCAATGAATTAGTAGCTTTATATGAATCTTTAGGATGGAATTCTCTAAAATTAACGGTTAATGAATTGGAACAAATGTGTAAACAAAGTTGGTATGTGATATATGCTTTTAAAGAGCAACAATTAATTGGCATGGGGCGTGTTATATCTGATGGTGTAATAACAGGCGTTATTTGTGGTGTATGTGTATTGCCAAAATATCAGTCCATTGGCATTGGAAAAGAAATAGTAGAACGATTAATCCAGCACTGTGAACAAAAAAAGGTTATTCCCCAACTGATGTGTGTGGAAAAATTGCAATCTTACTATGAATCTATAGGGTTTGAGGTATTCTCTGTTGGGATGACAAAACATATTAAAAGATAGTGGCGCTTTATATTTTCAGTTTACTCGTACATATTTTCAAACTTCAGTATAAAGGAGAATTGCTGTATGGAGATTGCTAAAGGGGTAGAAATGTTACAACTTGAATTACAAGAATTTATTATTCACCTAATTCTTTTATGGGATGATGAAATGGCAGTATTAATAGATACTGGCTTCCCTGGACAAATTGAAGATATACAAGTAGAGATGGAGAGAGTTGACGTATCGTTTGATAAATTAAAAGCAGTGATTTTAACGCATCAGGATATAGATCATACAGGTAGTCTTCCAGAGTTGTTGCAGAACTGTGGAAGTAATATTAAAGTTTATGCGCACGAGCTAGATAAGCCGTATATTGAAGGGGATTTACCTTTATTGAAAGGTGGAAATGTGGAGAATCTACCAAAAGGAAAAGTGAGTGATACTGTGATTGATGGACAAGAACTTCCGTATTGCGGTGGCATACTAATTCTCCATACGCCAGGACACACGCCGGGTCATATTAGTTTATATTTGAAACAAAGTAAAACTCTTATCGCTGGGGATTCAATGTATAGTGTAAATGGAATGTTAGGAGGAATTCATGCTCCAACTACT
>NC_022782.1 GCF_000496285.1 Bacillus toyonensis BCT-7112
GGAAGGGAAAAAGCCTCTTTCGAATCTGCACAACCGTTTGCCATTGGACAATTACGAGTTGTTCTTTTTACAGAACAATTAGCAAAAAAAGACATAACAGTAGCGTATGATACACTTTTACGAGATAGTAGTATAGGACATACAATATATCTAGGAATACTTGAAGGTAAGGGATATGATCTATTCTCTGAAAAATATAAAAACAATTTTAATGTTGCAATTTATATAAAAAATCTTTTGGAACATAACATGGAAACAGGTTCATTACCAAATGATAATTTACAACTTAACTCTTATCGCTATTATAAAGTAGGACAAGATACTTTTATGCCAATGCTAAAAAAACAGAAAGATAAAATATCAATTCAAGGCATTGCTCTTTTCAATGAAGAAACATATGTAGGGAAATTGGAACAAAAAGAGATGTTTGTTTTTAGGGGATTGCTTGAAAAGCATAGATTAAACTCTCAAGAATTCAAAAGCCACGGCGGTTATGTATTAATTAACAACATCCGTTCCACTCCTTCCTACCGTGTTCGGATTAAAAATGGAAAACCATCTTTTTATATTCAAGTTAAAGTGGATGCTCGTCTGCAAGAAGTCTCAAAAAGAATAAGTCTAGAAGATAAAAAGAATTTCGAGGTAATAACAAAGAACATAGAAAAACAACTTAATACAGATAGTAAAAAGCTACTAAAAAAACTCAAAGATCTAAATGTAGATCCACTTGGTTTAGGATCCAAATTCAAACAAAAGTATAAGCCATTTGATTTAAATGAATGGAAAAAAATATATAAAACAGTGCCGATAAGAGTGAAATACATTGTGAATATTGAAAATTCAGGAGTAGTTGAGTAAAAAATTTGAAATGGTTTGCCATGAGTTTTGTTAAAATTATCTATATCTTTGCTGAAGCTTGTAATACTTTCAAATATAAAAACAAATTAGGCTTTCAAAAATTTATACTCTAAACAAATCTAAGTTTCCCTTTATGTCTAATTATACTATTATCTATTCAAAGCAACTTTCATTACTTATATATGACAAAAATACGCTACTCATTCAATACCAAAATGCTTAAACAAAGGTGAAGCCACAAATGCCTTAGCCAGAGCTATATTTTTCGGAAGAAGCGGAGAATTTAGAGAAAGAGCCCTTCAAGATCAATTGCAGCGAGCCAGTACACTTAATATTATTATTAATGCGATAAGTGTATGGAATACGGTCTATATGGAAAAATAAGTAGAAGAATTAAATCGTAAAGGCGAATTTCGAGTAGATTTAATGCCGTATATATAGCCTTTAGGTTGGGAATACATCAATTTCTTAGGAGAATATAAATTTGAAGGATTACATTCAACAAGTTTACAATCCTTATGCCCTTTAAATATGAAAGAGCCGATTTACTCTTAACGGGGTAAAATACGGCTTTTTTCTCATATAAATTGACATAGCGTGTTTTTTTCCGAAATGCTGGCGGTACCCCATGCCCATCAACTTAAGGAATGTAAACAACCTCAAAATAAAAAAATGAGCTGACTTCTCAAAATAACTAACTGTAGAGAAAGAAAATTTTCATTTAGGGGGGACTATTATGCTAGAAAAAAGGCTTATAAAGTTGAGTAGCTCAAAAATTAAATTAGGATAATCCGTAAGTATATGCTAGACTTGGTTTACCATTTGATTTACTGTTTTCATGTCCTTTACAAGTGGGGGGTTCTTTGTTTCACAGAAAAAAGAAAAGCAGACTCCCATAAAAGAGCCTGCCTTCCCTACTTTGTAAAATTAAGAAGCTTTACGTACGTTTGAAGCTTGAGGTCCACGTTGACCTTGCTCCAAGTCAAAAGTCACTGCTTGACCTTCTTCTAAAGTTTTGTAACCTTCGCCTTGAATCGCTGAGAAATGAACAAATACATCGTCTCCACCTTCACGTTCGATGAATCCGAAGCCTTTTTCGCCATTAAACCATTTTACATTACCTTTTTCCATTTGTATTGCCTCCTAGTGTGTAAACACACACAATGTAATACTATCCTTGCTCTCAGTGATCATAAAGGTGAAAAGTTACAAATCCTTTACACCGAACAAAAATAATTCATTTTAATAATAACATTTTTTGTAATAAATGTAAAGGTGAAGAAGAGACATTAAGCTCACTATTTCTTTATGATAATCATTGACGTGTATGGTGTGTGTAGCAATGGAATAAAATCACGCAACAACACTAGCGGACATTCATTCTAAGGGTTATTTCGTATATTAGTGGACTAAAATAGCTATTTTGAATGACTTGATGTCCACTAATGCTTGTTGCTTTATCCTGTTCCATTTCTATACATACCCCTGTTAGAAAATGAAACTTTATTCGATAGCCGTAAGTTTTGTGAAATGTGTGACATGGGTCAGTTGATTGAAGATCAATTTTTATCTTTACTTTCCTATGTTGCAGATTAAGAGCGGAAAAAAATCCATCAGCGACGAGCAGAAGGGATTGCTGTAGCTAATTTAGGACGTCCTCAGGTGAATCTTTCAACCCTAAGCAAACAACAAATGCATATGATAGAAGAGACTTATTCTAAATAGAAAATTGGCGAAATAACAGCTACTATGTTTATGGAAATGTTAGAGCTAAAGAAAAACACGTTTCATAAAATAATGACGGATTAGCTACTTTTTCTTTGTTTGAAATCATCTTGATGTTTTTGTATCAGAATAGTATTGTGTATATCGAAAAAAATAAAAGACAACTCCAATTAAGAGTTGTCTTTTTGTGTAATAAAATCCCCAAAATATGAAAATATACAAACGAAAATAATACGTTATGGTTGATATTATAACAAAACCGAAGAGTATTGAAAATAAAAAGAATGGTGTAATGATTTTTTAAGGTTTTAGTTAAAAAAGCCTCGAAAATAACCTTTTATAAAGGTTTCCTTTAAATATGATTATTGTATTTTGAGGGGTTCCTTATAAATCTTAGCTATATATTTTACAAAATCAATGACGGGATAGTGTATGAGTGAACGGTGCTGCGTAAAACGAACCCCTGCTTTTTCCATTTTCGAAATGAGTTGTTCAACTTCCACCTCTTTTTGTTGTATTCTATCATAATTTTGATATACAATGTTTTTCCATTGATAGGAAGAGCCGTGAAAATAACTCTCCCCTTTTACCCTGTGACTAAATATAATTTCTATTTTTTCTCTACGCTGTTTTTCCTTCATATGCGCTTCTGTTGACTGCATGTATATCGCCTCTTCCCTTTTGTTGTATAACAAAATTTGGTCTAATTCACCATACATAGCCAATGTACATTGTTCTAGTTGGGGTTTGTCGTTTAAGGTTATCTCATCCACTGTATTTGGTTTTCAAGTGCTTAATCTAATATGTTGGATTTACATCTAAATAAGTTGTTAATGTGTATAAAACACTATCTATCTTTATTATAAAATGATTCTTTATAAACATGCACCTTTTTACACTCACGAAGATTTACAACATGACGAGTATCTCATACATGAATGTTATTCTGTATTTACTGAGGTTAGTTTCTTTATTTAGGCTAACTAACATATTGTATGCCTCAATATCTATTTTATAAAAAAGAAAATAGATGTAACGGTCCCTCTTTTAATAAAAAAATCCTATAAAAATATAGCGCTCTTAAAAAGTTTTGTTACAAATTTATTATGTTTGACTTAAAAAAAGGGACGTAATATTTATTTGTAGAAAATTTTAAGAGTAAAAATAGAATGACTATCTGTGATAAGAAATGGGGGGACTTTTATGCTAACAAATGATTTAGATTTTCGATTAGAACCACGTTTAAAAGAACTGTATGAACAACATAAAATAAGAGCGCAGAAGATAGACTGGGGTTATCATGAGTTTTTACCATGGGATAAGGGAATGGACTTTAAAAGAGTTCCTTGGGATGAAAGTCAAGTTACTCTTCCTTCTGGTGTAATTACAGCCATTGAAACAGCGTTATTAACAGAAGTGAATTTACCTTGGTTTACAACGTATTTATCTGCGACTTTTAAAGGGTCCCTTTCTGTTATTACAGACTTTATTCATACTTGGACCTCAGAAGAGGATCAACATTCGAATCTATTGGAGACATATTTACTACTCACTCGAAGTGTGAACCCTAAACGTATACATGAAAATTAAGAAAGTCAGTCGTTGAGGGGGGATTTGAGCCTGATTTTCATACACCAATCGAAGCCATGACGTATACGACGCTACAAGAACTTGCAACGATGGTGTTTTACAATAATGTAGCTAAGGTTGCAAGTAAGCATGATCCAGATCTTGCTACATTATTACGTCGTCTTGCCAAAGATGAAACTCTTCATTATGCTTTTTATCGAGACGTCATTCGAACACATTTGGAATTAGAACCCAATTATTGCTATCATATTGCCAATGTGATTAAGAATTTTAAAATGCCAGGTGCCGTCATGCCTGATTTTGAAAATAGAATGGCTGTAATTGCAAAAGAAGCGAACTATGGACCACTACAATATTTTGATCAAGTACTTGATGTAGTGATTGAGTATTGGGGGTTAAAAGCCTTACGACCAATTGCACCTCTAGCTGAAAAAGCAAGAATTGAGATTTTGGAGTACCACACAAGATTGAAAAAAATAAGGGATCGATTTGGTCGTTTTCAAGGGAAAAACTGATCTACGTTAATGAGTAGGGGGTTTAGAATATGAGAGGGAAAATTCCCCTTCCCTTTATGGGAAATCTGACACACTCACTATGTTTTTTGTGCTATTTTTATTCGATTTGATTTTCAAAGAAAAAGTAATTGACAACAAAAATAATTTTATGATATTATTAAATATTTGATAAAAAATAACATATATGTTAAGGTTAAGAAGGTTACCATATATGGAGGTGGATTATATGTTTCAAATTGGCGATAACATTGTTTATCCAATGCACGGAGCAGGTATAATTGAAGCCATAGAAGAAAAAGAATTCTCAGGAAAAAAACAACAGTATTTTGTCATAAAAATGTCGATCAGTAATATGCAAGTCATGATTCCTACGGGTAAAATATTGAATTCGAATATACGCCCAGTTACTGATATACTTGCATTAAAGCACATTATACACATTTTTCACCATGAAGAATCCTGTAAATTACTGCCGTGGAAACAAAGGCATAAAGTGAACACGGACAAAATAAAAACGGGTGAAATACAAGAAGGTGCTGAAGTTGTACGGGATTTAATGCGTATGAAGAAAGAAAAAGCACTCAATACAAGCGAAAAAAAATTGTTGGATGATGCATATAGATTTTTGGTCAGTGAGCTAGAATTAATTAAAGGAATCACTGAAAATCAAATAAAAAGTTTCTGTTAAGGTTCATTATAAATAATATATTATATCCTCTGAAAACATTCTAAATCTTTCGGGAATATGATGAGTATTAAAAGCAAATCATTTTAAAGACATTCAATTTCTTCAACTCACTTTTAGAGTAGGAACCTCTTTTGTTATTACTTCAATCTAATCCATTTTTATTTTTAAATTTCTTTTACGAACGTTCGAAGTTTCATCAAATAACTCGATTAAATAGTCACTTGATTTTTGCAATCCTGATTCACACTGGCACGGACAAGGAGCCGTAAGGATGAAAGAGAGGTAGGGCTTTCATTGTTTTAGGTAATATACTATCTAAGTCATTATTTCTAGAAGAAAAAACAATCAATCTCACCGCTATCTTTAAGGGTTTCTTACATCTACTGAGACAGTGAATAATAATTGTTTCTCTTCTTTACGTAAAATTGATAAACGAACTGGTAACACCATATGGTCAACTACAAAAAATGGTTTCCTGGCCAGGAAACCATTTTAAATTCCATTTACATTACAATAGTAAATGAAGCAATAAGAAGGAGCGTACATATGAAAAAAATGTTAACAAAAGAATTAAGTAATGAATTAAAGAAGCGGGATGGAATCATTTCCATTACTGTTGAGCCTTACGAAAAAATCGAAGTTGGTGGAATTCGTGTAGATGGACCAGCTATTATTTTAATTAATCAAGAATAGATAAAAATAGTTGGATGCAAGAAGGATCAGCCTTTTCGAGAAGGGGGGATCCTTTTTATTTACTGCAGCTAATATGGGATATACATAACTTTTATCTGATGTGTTGGGGTTAAAAGGAAGGAGAGGGTCGGGATTATCATGGTATAAAGCTTAATATTGGTAGGATTTCTTTTTACGTTATATAAACTAGTTGATAAAAAAACAAACTAATTATTTAAAACGATATATTGTTTCCTTTTTAAGGGCAAGATTTATTTGAGAGTGAAATGGATAATTTAAAGGAGGAATTTAGATGGATGCAAGGAAAGAACGCATAAAATATGAGAAAATGTCAAAGAATTATGATCGTATTTATTTAGTTTCGTTTATCCTATTAATTGTACTTGTTTGTAGTAGTGTGATTATCATAGGAGCTACAGGAGGAAAATATGGAGTGTTTTTATTGTTAGCGATTTTATTTAACGCACGTATTACGAAAGAATCTCAAAAAAAATATGAGCACTATTCTAATAAAGGGCGTATTTAAAATCATACATATTCTAAAAGAAACAACCTAGATGTACATTCAAATTATCCATATATCATCACCTATTAACTAGTAAAAGTAACTTTATATGATTTAGCAATATAGAAATAGAAACCGTACCCTATTAAAATGTTATTTCTGTCCATATAATGAATTATCCTTCTAGCATATTTATAAGATTTATATCATATATTAGTAGAAAGAATGCAAGTTAGAAAGGAGTCTTATAGAATGAGTTATTTGGAGGGAAATGACTTTAGTAAACAAAATATGGTAAGTGTGCCTAATCCCTATGTATATCAGACATTACAATCAGTAATTGGTAAACATGTGGTTATTGAAACTGTAAGAGGCAATATAAGAGGTAAATTAAAGGATGTGAAACCAGATCATTTGCTAATTGAAGATACGGTACCGTATATTGTACGAATTCAACAAATTGTATGGATTATGCCAAAACAATGATCAAATTGGTTTCATAGACGTCCAAAGAAAAACACAGGGTTTTATCTCTGTGTTTCTTCAAATTTTCTTTTTTGGATATATGCTTGAGCATGAATAATTTCTTTCTGAAGTTCTTTTAATTCTTCCGTGGATCCTGATTCAATCGTCATGTACGTAGTAACTAGACTAATCATCATATCCATCTTCTCTACTATATTTTGAATGACCTGTTCAGATTGCTCTTTTTGAGGGTGTTGTATTGCTATTAATACATTTTCTATATAATTGTTCTTTCTTTGCTGGATATCATAAATAAACTGTTTTGTGTTTGAGTTCATTTGCCATTCCTCCATTTTGGATATACCTCTATCCTATCATATTTGAATAGAAAATATTGGGTTACCCTGAATATACACCTGTCTCGCACATCTCCTCAAATATACAAACTAATCCCTTAACGTAAAGGAAGATAAGCAAAACATTTCAATTTTGTGCTTGAAAGTACAAAATTGAAATGTTTTGCTGTGGTGCCCTTGTTGCAAAGTAGAGCTGCAGCATCGCTCTATCAAATGGGCCGTTCTTACTTACAACGTTCATCGGTCAAAGGGAGTGTTGCAAATGATTTTGGTGAAGAATTCAATTATACTTGGAATGAAATTAAGAAATCGGTGAAAAGAGTGGTTCTAAACGGAGTCACTCTTTTGTTGTATAACTTTTGACTCTTACTAGATTAAATGTATTGTAAAGAAGAACAAAGTGATAGTGAACGCAATAAATTTATACCATTTTGCTTAGGAGGTGTAACTGTGAAAACTATAGAAATTGAAATAGTTAGATCCAGGAGTCGTCAGAATTTAAAAAAGGACTTAGATAAAGTTGTAAAAAAGTTTCGTTCAAAAGGTTTAGAGGTTGTAGTACACTATCGAACACAAGCAATTGTAAATGGAATTGAATATTCAGCTTCAATCATTGGATGTAAAGCGGAAAATCAATAAGTATAAGGTACCATTGTGAAAAGGATTCATTACAGGTTCCTTTTTCCTATGCGAAATAAAAAAAGCAGTGGATTGGCTACCTATCCATGTTCATCCACCCCATGGTAATTTTTAATTTAAATATTGAAATTCTTTAAATCTCGATGTATTATATCTTTGTATTTTCTCAGTTCCTAAGCCGAGAAAACATCATCACTTCTGAAAGAACCCGAACTCCAGCGGGTTCTTTTTATTTACTTGAACTCATTTTTGAATTATTGTATTATATTTTCAGGTCTTACTTATATAAATCATTATCAAGAGAATCTGCGGGTTTGCAGGTTCTTTTTTTGTTAGATAAAAGAGCAGTGGACACGGCATTTTAATTAATCAACTTTAAATCAATATCTACACTATAACAATTTATAAAAATTATAAGAATAGATAAATAAAGAAGAATGATGCATTCTTACAGAAAAACATATAATTATATTCAGGATTAATTAACTATAAGAAAATGAGTTTTACGTTATAACTAACTATAATACTTGAATATATGTAAATGGGGGATTCTATCTTTTTTATTTATGTGATGAAGAAATTTGGTATCGGAGAATTAAACATACGTTTGTTTAAAATATTTTAGTTATGAAATGGATGTTCCGTGTTCAATTTTCCGATTAGTTAATTTCCTTCTTTATTATATAAATTTTATATAACAAAGAAAAAGTACCTACTTTCATAGGTACTTGGAGTGCGGAAACCATTCAAAGTATGAGGGGACACTATGAAAGAAAATCTAATTGATACAATAAAAAACGTAGAAATTTATTATTTCTACGTTTTTTAAATACTCTTAAATTATTTTACTTTAATGAAAAATTTCTCTGGCATTTTTTCTTGAGCATCTTGAAATGTTTTTAAAATTATATCTGCCTCTTGCCCCAACATATTTTGACTTTCCTTAAAAAACTCCCACTCTATTGTTAAAGGAAGAATAACCCATGCCGTTAAACAATCCCAAAGTGCATCAGCATTTTCCCCATAATAATCAGGGAGATCTAATTTTTCCTTTAATACTTTGTGTAAAACTTCTTCACTTGTAAACTGTCGACCATCTAAATTTAAAAATTCCATAATAACTCCTCCTACTTTATTTCGGTAAATGTTTTATAATGATCTGACGTTTTATAAATTAATCCATCACTAGAATAGACAATTCTATCATTTCCTCGATAACCTGAAATATAATTAACATCTGCTTCATACCAAGTTCTACCTGGCACGTCGGGTAGTTGTTTCTTTCTATTTTCAAAAATATCGCCACCTATACTTTTACCAGGAGCTACTTTATGCAGATTCCCGTCTCTATTTACCCAACCTAATGCTTCTGCTTGATCTTTTGTAATGTAGTTATCCGGTAATTTTTTATGCTCTTTTACATATTTAGTGACTTCATCAAAGCCTGTAGGATACTTCGTAAATTTTGTGTTTTTTGCCGCTGCTTCTAGTGCTTTTCCTTTCTTCTCAAGGTCACCAATCTTTCCTACAACTTTTCCGACTACACGTGAAGTACCACCTGATACAACAGCTAGTGTACCCCAGCCATAATCTTCAGGTCCATATTTTTGTCCTGTTACTACGTCTTTCCCAGTAACAAGTTGTCCAATTTCTTTCCCTGTCCCAATTACTGGTGTAATATCCAATATAAATGATAAATCTCCGTCATTCTTACGGTCATATATTTTAGAAGGGTTTCCACCCAAATCATACAAAGCACTACTTAAATCAATATTCCCAATATTTTTAGCTGCTGCAGATACATCAATTTTATGACTTTTTAATTTGTTCGCGGAATCCATAAACAGATTCGCAAGATCTAATCCCATGTTGAAATCTGTGAAGAATCCTGGGACTTTCGCATCTAACGCCTGTAAGTCTTGTGCAATGACTGGAACGTTTTTTCTTGTAACTTGTACAAGTTCCTCCATCCCAGGTTTCGCCTCTTCTATTGAATGTTTCAAGCGAATGGAACTATTTACGACTGGTCCTAAGTCTTTAATGGCACCAGATAATCCCTTCGCTAACTCTTGTATATCCAATGAGCGTTGATGAACAGCTGCGTTAATAACTGCTTGCAATTCAAGAGCTTTAACTGCAACCACATCTAATGCTTTATAGGTTTCCGTATACGCTTGAACCATGGATACATATTGTTGAAGTATAAAAACATATGTATCCATACCAAAATCTAGTAATTCTTTACCATCGGCTCCAAGTAATTTTACAAGTTCTTTCCTTTGCGTAACCGTTAAATTTCTTATATCACCTTTCATGGCATTTACTAATTCTTCTAACTTATCATGTGCTTCTTTGATGACTTGCCTTTTATACTGTACATCTTGCTTTGCTTCGTTAATGTCTCTGGAAAGATTCTCTAAATTTTCTGCATCATCTACCCAACGTTGTTCTTCTTCTTCTAAAATCTTAATTGTGTTATTTATAAGCGTTTCATCACTTTTTAAATAATTAAATACACCTTCAAATATCTTAACTTTTCCATCAAGAAGCGTAAGTGGACTTTTTGCTTCCTGGTCAAAAATAATTGCATCATGAATACGTACATATCCTTTTTCTCCTTGATAATTAACCTCATACCAAGAACCGACTTTTCCTGTTACTTCTATCACTTCACCAGTATTCACACGTTTTGCACGTAATGCTTTTCTTAAATCTGGTTCTGGATATACTTTTTTAACAAGAGATTCTAATGTAATCCACCCTTTAACCATATCTCCGTCTTGATTAAAGGAGAATTTCTTGTCTTTATACGTAAAATCGCCTGTTTGTAAAGCACCAGTAGGATGTAGTAAATACCAATTAAATTCTTGCTTCATCCAACCATTTTTTGATTCATGAGAAGCATCAAAATAATATGGTTTCCCATCAACATTTGTAAAACCTGATTGCACAGAGCCTAATGGACTGAAGTAATAGATTTTCCCATCAATATGTTGAATTCCGGTTTGCACCACACCATCTGTTCCTAGATAATAATCTGATCCATTTGTATGTACCCATCCCGTTTGCATAAAACCATCCGGACCAAAATAATAACGTTTTCCGTCAATTGTTTGGAAACCCGTTATTTTTTTCCATCTATTTTATAATACGTCCACTTTCCCGCTTCTTGTACCCAACCTTTTTGATTATCTAAATAGAGTGCTTCTTTTAATTGATCAATCCATTTTAATCCATTCGCAAGAAGCGCTGCATCACTATCTAATTGTTTATCAAATTTCTTTTGAATATTGGGCGGAAAGTACTTTTCGGGATCTTTATGATACTCAGTTATCATAAAATGAGATAAATTCGTCGCTTCCTTTGTTACATCCCATGAACGAACTGGTGATTCACCAATTACAACAGACTCCAGTACTCGAACATATCCAATTTCTCCTTGATATTTTACTTGGTACCATAAACCCTGCTTTGCGATGACTTCTAAAACATCTCCATCCTTTACGGGTTTAGATTTAAATAGAAATTTTGTTTCTGGCTTTGGATAGATTCTTTTAACAGCAGAACGAAGTGTAATCCATCCCTTTTCCATATCCCCGTACTTATTAATTTCAAATGGTTTTCCTTGATAGGTAAATGTACCTGTCACATACTTCCCATCTTTTAAATAGCTCCATGAAGTTGCAGAAAAGCTCCATCCGGTCTTTAATTTACTAGGTTCACTATAATATAAATTGTCTTTCCCTGTTTGCTTTCTCCCTTGGTATAACCTTCCATCTTTAAAGAAGGAATACTCTATTCCATCTAAAGTAATGTTGTCGCTTCGTTTACTACCGTCTTTTTCGTAATAGTACCAATTCTCATTTTCCTTCACCCAGCCTACCTTATTTAAAACTTCGGCTGCTTCTGTAAATGTTGGTGCATAGGTAGAAAATAATAAAAATAATGATACTATAAGTCCTATGACTTTCTTCATACTCGCATCTCCTTATTAATTCATTAAAAACTTTTTAATTATATATTAGATTTTATTACTATTAAAATAATAAAGACGGATATGCATAATTCCATATCCGTCTTATCGATTCTCCGAAAATAAACAAGCATCTAATTTAAATTAGATGCGGAATGTATCAAGTACATTATCTTTTTCTTCCTTATTAATCCCGATATATCTTAGTGTAATTTGTGGTGTACTATGATTCAATATTTCTTGTAACATAGCAATATCTTTTGTTTGCTTGTAAAACCAATATCCAAATGTTTTACGCATGGTATGAGTACCTAAAGATTCTACCCCGGCAAAATCTCCGGCTTTTTGTAACTGTCTATAGGCTTGAATTTTACTCATAGGTTTATCCCCTTTTCGAGAAGGAAATAACCAGGTACTTTTTAGATTTTCAGCGTATGGAAGTACTTCCTCAAAAATGGATGTAATATTTATGATACGCTCCTTTTTTGTCTTTCCTTCTTTCACTTTAAATTCTTTCCGTTTTTTTCGCTTCAGTTTTAAAATTTCACTCGTTTCCATTTTAAGTAAATCACTTACACGCAATCCTGTATTGATTCCAATTAGGAACAAAATGTAATCTCGATCTGAACAATGACGTTTAAGAGACCATTTCATATCTTCGAGCTGTTCTTTGCTTCGAATTGGTTGTACATCGATTAAATGTTGCTTTTTATCCATCTGTTTTTCAATCCCTTTATTTCCAATGATTTGAATGTATACTTTTTTGTTTGTTTTTATGATATCAGTGAAATTAGATAAAAGTCAATGTTTAAGGGGAAATGAAAGTAAACTTTTGGCTAAAAGTTTACTTTCGAGAGAAGTAAAAAAAGAGTCCTATTAATTTAGGACTTTTTCTGTTTTATGTAGGAAAATGTTTTCGTACTTAACTTAGTTATAGAGGTTTATTCGTAAATATCTACTTCAGATGTTTTAGAAACCGTCTCAATATCAGAGATAATCATTTTGACAGTTTCATCTACTGACATAGTTTCGGAAATAGTTTTCTCGTTTGGTAAATCTAGAAAATCTTTAGCAATGTACCAAGCGGCTAATTCAGCTTGGCCAAAATCGTTTTTATTGGGCTTGGTTTTATGTCTAGCTATTGTTTCCTTGAGAGAAATGTCATAGTAATAGATGTGAGTTTCTTCAAATGTATCAATTAGTTCTGTAAGCATAGTTTTGTACTTACTATTGCTTAGAATGCCTTCTACAATTACATAGTTTACTTTATTCATACCGTAAAGTGCTATTTGTTTGATAAGTTCAACAGATAAGTTCCCGACAGTATCTTTTACACGAAGTATGTCTCTACGAACAACATCTTGTGGAACTAGTAAGGCATCTTCTAGGAGTAGCTGTAGTTGTCGGGCTACTGTACTTTTTCCTGATCCTGAGTTTCCACGAATAATTATTAAAATAGTTTTCATGAGTGCCTCCTTATCGGTGCTATTCCAAAATGTTTGATGGTATGTTGGGGGGATTGTTTTAAAAATAACCGAAAGTAAACTTCTATCTAAAAGTTTACTTTCAGGAAAATAACAAATTTTAAGTAGCGAATCCGCTTCTTTTTTATTTTGCATAGAAAAAGGAACCATAATAGGCCCCTTAATTCGATTCAGAAATTGTGTAGTTTTTCTTGATGATATCTTTTATGTTGATAATTAAGGATATAAGGAATCCAGCAGCTAGGATCACGTTTACCCAGTAATATGTATTCCCTGATGTAAATTTATTATAAAAGGAATCGATATTATAATATACTAGGAGCACTGAAAAAATAGTAGAGAGTACTAACATACCAAAACTTTTCATGATGTTCACCTCAATTCTAAAATTTGTGACTTTTAACACAATTATACATTTAAATAAAAAGATTTTCAAAAGGGATTATCCTAAGGAGGAGTTAGACAAATTACTTCCTATTAGGGGTATCTTCAGCATTTCGGAAACAAACCACGCTAAACAAAAAATACAATAAGCTGCCCATATGGACAGCTTATTTACATAATTTACGTTATCGGTAGATTTAATAAAAATATGAATATAATTATGATTATTTTGAGAAAATATCACTAGCAATTAAAAGCCAACATGTAACAATTAATACGATGTAAAATCTAACCTAAAATAAATTATTTTTCAATTTTGTTTTTTATTGGATGGAGAAAATATGAAAAAAATTACTCAAAAACAAATTTTACTATTTGGTATTTCGTTAGTATTTATGACAGGGTGCTTGCAAAAGTATCTTATTGATGATGTTCAATTAATTCAAGGAGTTGTATACGATACAACAAAAGATAAAATAAAAACAACAATTGTCTGTCCGGTTCAACAAAAAGGGCATAAAGTCCAAGTATTTGAAAACATTGGAAACACAGTAAAACAAGGAAGAGAAACAGCTTCTTTCGAATCTGCACAACCGTTTGCTAGCGGACAATTACGTGTTGCTCTTTTTACAGAAAAATTAGCGAAAAAAGATGTAACAGTAGCGTATGATACACTTCTACGAGAAAGTAGCATAGGACATACAGTATATCTAGGAATACTAGAAGGTGATGGATATGAGCTATTATCTGGAAAATACAAAAATAACTTTAATGTTGCAATTTATATAAAAAATTTGTTGGAAAACAATATGGAAACAGGTTCATTACCATATGATAATTTACATCTTAACTCTTATCGCTATTACCAAGTAGGACAAGATACTTTTATGCCAATATTAAAAAAACAAAAAGACAAAATAGAAATTAAAGGCATGGCTCTTTTCAATGAAGATAAATATGTAGGGAAATTGCAACAAAAAGATATGTTTATTTTTAGAGGATTGCTTGAAAAACATAGATTAAATTCCCAGGAATTCAAAACTCATGGCGGTTATGTATTAATTAACAATATCCGTTCCACCCCTTCCTATCATGTTCAAATTAAAAATGGGAAACCATCCTTTTATATTCAAGTTAAAATAGATGCTCGTATACAAGAAATTTCAAAAGGAATAAATTTAGAAAATAAAAAGGAAATCGAAGTAATAACAAAAAATATAGAAAAACAACTTAATACAGAAAGTAAAAAACTAATAAAAAAAATACAAAATCTAAATGTAGATCCACTCGGTTTAGGCTCCAAATTTAAACAACAGTATAAACCATTTAAGTTAAAAGAATGGAATAAAATATATCAAACAGTACCAGTAAGAGTGAAATACATTGTTAATATTGAAAATTCAGGAGTGGTTGAGTAAAAAATTGAAATGGTTTACCATGAGTTTTATTAAAACCATCTATATCTTTGCTGAAATTTGTAATACTCTCAAATATAAAATCAAATTAAGATTCCCCCAATTTATACTCTAATAAATCTGAATTTCCTTTTATATATAATTATGCTATTATTTATTCAAAGCAACTTTCATTGCTTGTATATGACAAAAATACGCTACTCATTCAAAACAAAAACGCCAACTCCAGTATGGAATTGGCGTTTTTGTTTCATTCAATCAGCTACTTGGACCCACTTCTATTTTACAAATCTAGTCCTTCTGGGGCATGGGGGAACGCCAACATTTCAGAAAATCCCCAAACCAAGCAAATTTTGACAGGGCTTCAGGAATTACTTACAAATATAAATTTCTAAGTAATTAGACACAACATAATATGATTTTTTATAGATTTAATTGCATATTATTTTCTCGATATTAAATTGTAACTATATACTCTACAATTGTAAGTATTTCGCTTATTGTTATATATTTGTAATTCCCTGTTTAGGAATCCTTATTTTAAAGGGATTCTTTTTTGTTCCAAAAGGCTCAGTTTTTGGTACGGTATAAACTAAGATAAAAAAGTGTTCCTAAATATAAAAATCCAATTTTTAGAACAACCATAAAATATAGATATCTTTAGGAACAAATTTCCGCCTTAAAAACACACCTGTTTGTAAAGGTATACCTTTACAAACAGAGAAAGAACATCTATGAAACATTGAAATATCAAGTTTATAAAGGTTATATAATATTTTTATAAACGTTTATTTTTAATTAATACCTTTGTAAACGAAAGTGATATAATTGTTGTAACAAATGTAAGGAGAATATCAAACGTGGCGAATATTTATGGATATATACGTGTAAGTACAAAAGATCAAAATGAACAACGTCAATTACATAAGATGATGGAACGAGGAGTGGAAGCTCGACGTATTTTTGTCGATAAAGCAAGTGGACGACATTTTGATCGTCCTCAGTATCAATTATTACGAAAAATATTAAGTACAGGTGATATTGTTTACATAGATGCTCTAGATCGTATGGGACGTAATTATGATGAAGTAATTTCAGAGTGGAAATACATAACAAGAGAATTACAAGCTGATATTGTTGTTTTAGAAAATGAAACTTTATTCGATAGTCGAAAGTTTCGTGAGATGGGTGACATGGGACGGCTAATGGAAGATCAATTTTTATCTTTGCTTTCTTATGTTGCAGATCAAGAACGTAAAAAAATTCATCAGCGACAAGCGGAAGGAATTGCTGTAGCAAAATCTCAGGGAAAACACTTAGGCCGTCCTCAGGTAAATCTTTCAACGCTAAGTAAACAACAAATACAAATAATAGAAGAAACTCATCCAAAATGGAAGAGTGGAGAAATAACAGCTGTTATGTTTATGGAGATGTTAGAACTAAGGAAAAACACATTTTATAAAATAATGAAAGAATATGAAAAAAATTGAATTGAACTGGCCAATATACAGTTCTTTTTTATTTGCAGCAACGCTCTTGGAAAATAAAGAAGACACCAGTTAAAATGGGACGAGAGCGATTCCCGTAGGAATCTTCATTATTCTTTGGAATGTATCTTTTATGTGCACCAGAACCGTTTTAATATCTAAGAATCATTGAAAAGTTATTTATTCAACAAAAAGAACTTGTAAGGATTCCTACAAGTTCTTTTTGTTGAATAAAGCATTATTGCAATTGTCCTAAAGTTTTTACACCAGAACCGCAATAGGATTACAGGTTAATACTAATTCAAATACTTATTATTTAGTTAAAGACCATGCTTGTTTAATTTTTTTCATCACAGAATTTGAACTATAAATTAAAACTGATCCTTGGTAAAGGCGTAAATTGAAAGCAAGCATTGTAACTATAGTTAATATTAATATAAGAACAGATAATGCAGGTTGCCATAGTTGCATATCTGTTGTGCTAATTCTCATAGGCATAACCATAGGAGATGTAAAAGGGATATAAGAGAATACTTTAACAACCATACTATTAGGATCTATCATTCCATAAAACATAACAAAAAAACCAACCATCACTAACATAACTGGAGGTAAGATTGCCTGACTTGTCTCTTCTACTTTAGAGACAAGTGATCCTAGTGTTGCTCCAATAGCTAAATATAAAATATACGCTAAAATGATAAAGATAATAGTAAAAATGAAATAAGAAACTGAAACAATTTCTTTTATATCATTAACTCGTTCTAGATAATCTCCACCAAATAAATATAATAAACCTAAGGAGTATAAGATTAAAATAAATATTTGCGTTACGCCAGCTGCAAGTACTCCAAAGATTTTTGATAATAAATGAATAGAAGGTGATACACTAGAAATCAAAATTTCCATAATTCTTGAGCTTTTTTCACTTGCTACATCATTGGTAATCATTGATAGGTAAGAAAGGATAAAAATGTATATTAGAAATCCAACTGCATAGGATAAATAGGCACCAGCTTGTTTTTCTTCATCACTCTTACTCTCTTTATTTAAATTAATCTCCTTAATACTTACTTTAGTGTTAAAGATGTTTTTTGCTTGCTCTGGAGTTAACTTAGACTGTTGTATTATTAACAATTGATTAACAGATGCAATATCCTGTTCAATTAGTTGTATTTCTTTTGCTGAAAGTGAATCATAAGTTTTTAACTCAGCCAGTATCTGCATATTATTCTTTTCTTTTAAATCTAATATCCCATCTACTTTTCCTTCTTTTACCTCTTTTTCTAATTTTTTTATATTTTTTGTAGTTTCAATATAATTAATTATTTTTGAATTACTTAATGTATTAATTACATTTTGATTTGTTTGATCTACAACATAAATCTTTGTTTTTGGATCTTCATCTTGAAAAATACCTTCTAGTTTTGGCCATGCAATTGCAACTGTTATTGCTAATAATAGAAGAATTGTAGATATAATAAACATTTTATTTTTTAATTTTTGCAGAAAAATATGCCCTGTTAAGATTCTAAACTTATTCATTATGTTCACCTACTTCAACTTTAAATATCTCTTCAAGAGAAAGGTAGTCTAGACTAAAGCGCTCGATAAAACCGTCTTTTATTACATACTTAAAAATAGTTGGAGCATCTGACTCCTTCTCTAATAAGAGCTGAAAATATTCCTTTTTTTGCGTGACCTTTAAAACTCCAGGTAAATTGCTTAATTCTTCTGAAGAAAAAGGACCTCTAATAGTTAAATTAATTTTTCCGTATTTTTCTTTCAGGTTAATAATTGATCCATGGTATAGAGACTTCCCACCTCTTAATACGCATAGGTTATCACAAAGCTCTTCAACGTGATCCATACGATGGCTAGAAAAAATGATAGTTGTACCCGTTTCTTTTAAAGTTAATATAGCTTCTTTTAGTAAAGCAGCATTAATGGGATCCAAACCACTAAAAGGCTCATCTAAAATTAATAAATTGGGTTTATGAATAATACTTGAAATTAGTTGAACTTTTTGTTGATTTCCTTTTGAAAGAGTTTCAATTAATGATTTTCTTTTATCAGTTAAATCAAATTTCTCTAGCCAATGTGTAATTTCTTTTTTCAATACACTCTTTGATGTACCCTTCAGGCGTCCCAAAAGTAAAATTTGATTTTCTACAGAAAGTTTAGGATAAAGACCTCTTTCTTCTGGTAAATAGCCAATTGAATCTGCATTTAACATTTTTATATTTCCAGCTTCCCATTCTATTGTCCCGGAAGTTGGAGCTAATAAATTTAATATCATTCTAAAAGTAGTAGTTTTGCCTGCTCCATTTTGCCCAATTAATCCGAATATCTCACCTTTTTTAATTTCAAGTGAAAGGTTATCTACGGCAGTGAAATTGTTAAACTTTTTTGTAATGTTGGTTAATTTCATATATTATCCTCATCTTTCATATTAAAGTATATCCGTAGTCAATTATTAGATTTTGTCCTCTTATTCCTTTGCTTTTTTCGGAAATAAGAAAATCTATAGCATTTACAACATCGCTATACTCTATAAGCTTTCTATAAGGGATTTTTTTTAATAATTTTCTTCCCTCAAATCCGTTGAAAAATTCTTTGTTACTTTCATTTTGTATATAACTAGGTGAAATACAATTAATTTTTATATCTTTTTCCTTATCTAATAAAAAGTCTATAGTCAAATTTTTTACAAGATGGATTAATGCAGCTTTTGATGTTCCGTAATCTATTCTATTCTCGTGAGCTACAACCCCATTTTGGGATGCAATCGCAACTATTGAAACTTCGGTATTAAAAAAGGGATATAACTCTTTTAAAAAAAACACGAATGAGGTTACATTCGTATCTAGAGTTTTAGTCCAATCCTCCCTAGATACATCATAGAAATTTTTAAACGAATTAATACCGATTAGATTTACAATATTATCAATCTTTAATTGATTTAAATTTAAAAAATCAATTAAAGATTGATAGGTGTCTTTATTGTTAATATCAAAATGACCAAAAAATAGAGAGGAGTTTTGGTCATTTCGATTTAAATTTAGTACACCATCTTTATCCAAACAAATTAGATTATAATTATTTCTGAAGTATTCCTGAACTGCTTTCCCTAAAAAACCCTCAGATCCTAAAATTAGCATATTTTTCATTTTAATCTTCCTTATCTAGCGATGTTTGTAATCAATTATTAACTATAAGTTTCTTTAATCATCTTTATAATTACTTTCATAGCTTTTTGAAACTTAGTTTTTTCTATCAACAAAGATGGGAAAATTGTTAAACCACATTCTCCATCTGGGGAGATGTAATAATAAGTGAGAATCCCAAAATTCTTTAACCGGTTAATCAATGAGAACATAGTAGATTTATTTGTTATAGGTATAGATAACATTCCACCTTGCCCTCTAAAAAATATATTCTCCAAATTGAGCGCATTTTGATAAATGGTCTCGATCTCTTTTACACTACTTAAGATACAGTCATTATGTTTCTTATAGTATTCTAGAGTTTTATATGCTGAAATTACCCCTAAGACATTCCCATTTTGAGTTGAAAAATGCTCTATATGTGAAAAACCCAGCATATTCTCGATTTTTTCGTTTACAATCACTGTTCCAAAAGGTAGAATACCATTATTTATAGATTTGCTTAGGATAATCATATCAGGTGCATATCTCAATGCATGAAATTTAAACTTTGTTCCTGTTCTGTAAAAGCCTGTGGCAACTTCGTCGAAAACCACTAGAATATCTTTTTCACGGCATGTCCTAATTATAGTATCTAAATAATCATTTTTGATTATTAATGTGCCTCCCGATCCCACTATAGGTTCTATAAAAAAAGCAGCAATTTTTTCAGAGTTATTTTCTAAAAAATCAACTATTAAGTTCAGTGAATCTATGTTAGTTGGGGTTTTTAAAAATTTAAAATCTAAAGGTTTTGGTGCATAAACATCAGTAATGTGCTCATCTATTCCACTGACTGCCATTCCTCCAAAGAATGTACCATGGTAACCATCTTTAAATGAAATTATCGTTTTTTTCTCCTTAGAAATTTGTCGACTAATTTTAATGGCTAATTCAGTTCCTTCAGATCCACTATTAGTATAAAAAACCCTTTTGAAATTAGAATTTTTATGATTTATAAAATCTAACAACATCTTAGAAAAATCATCGTACGATTTATGGCGATAAGAATGTATATCAATAAATGGTATTCCATCTTTTAAAATTTCTGAGAATGAAGTACATATATTTTCATAAAGTTCTTTTTTATAACCAAGCGATACATTCCATAACCCACTTCTTAAATCTAAGTATCTTTTTCCATTTACTCCAAATATATAACTATCTTCAGCTCTTCCTACTTCAATGTCGTATAGCGTAGACTGATGTATTGGTCCCATAGGGACGATGTAGCTATGCATTTTTTTTCATCTCCACCATTAAATATGTATCGTTTTTAAAGATAACATCTAAACTATAATTATACTTATTACAGAGATTGTTTAAGTAATCAATAGAATAAAGATGTTTAATGGAATAGCCCAATTTTTTTAAACTCCCCTGTTGTAAAAACACATTTAAAATAAAAAACGGATATTCTATATAATTTGAAAAATAATACTTACTTTCTTTGTAATTCATCAAATTTATCTTTCCATTAATAGAATCTAAATATTGAGGATTTATAAAATCAAATATAATTGAACCTTTTAAGTCTAAAATACTTTCTGATTTTTTTAGAAAATCTTCAAAATCTTCATGTGAAAATAAGGATATGGTTGTAGCTGGAATTATTATTTTTGAAAATAATAATTCTTTATCGACTAACTTATCTAATTCTTGTATCTTAATATTAAATATTTTACTTTTATATTCGTTTAGAATATATTTATTCATTTCTACAGATGGTTCTAATCCGTAAATGTTATATCCCTCTGCAGAAAGAGTATTAAACACTCTTCCCGAACCTGATCCGATTTCTAATATAGTGTCGTTAGTAAATAAAATATTTTTAAGTACCTTTAAATCTTTATAAGATTCATCTTTTAATGCTTGATTATAAAATTGTACAAAATCTGTATCTGAATAAAAATCTTCTACTAGAGTGACGCCATCCATATTTAATTTTTTTTTAAAGGGCCCATATAATATTTTGTTAAGCATTTTTTATTAACTCCATGAATTGCTTTAATGTGTAATCGTAATTATCTTGTAATTCCATCTTTATTTCTTTGCTATCTAATTCATCTTTTAAATATGCTTCTAAAAGATAAATGAATTGTTCATTAACCTTATAGAATTGTCCAGTTTTAATTGAATAAACTACTGACAAGTCATCCTTAATAATACCTATAACATGGAAATCAGAAACATTGTTTTTAGGGGGATATTTATAGGTAGTATAAGGGGTAATAAAAACACCTTTTTCACTTTTTAACAGGTTCAACATTCTTATACAAAAAGGATATAGATTATAAATAGGTGTTTTAACATTTGTTAAGTTTTCAGGTTTATTGATAGCGGTTAATTTTATTACAATTTCTTGATACCCTGAGTTGATATTGCTGGTTATCTTGATGTTTCTTAAGTAATCTTGATAAATGCCTTCTTCAAAAATAAACAATCGATTATTATTAAAAGCGAGTTCAGAGACTATTGAATAGTCTATATAACCAGAAATAAAGTTCGAATTGAAAACTTCACCAGTATCTATAGTGTACTTTATATCTTCTTCTAACTTGTTTTTGGATATAGCAACAAATTCATTATTATCTATTTTAGATTTAATATTTTCACTTTCAAAAATAGGATAGATGTAATTTTCTTCGTCTGGAATTTCATTAAACGGTTGTTCAATATATATACAACTATTAAGTGCCATATTAGAAAAAATTGTAGAATTTATATTTGTTAATAAATTTAAGTTTTCAACATAAAGGTGTTTAATTAAATTATTTCTTAAATTATTTGGATATAGACCAGAAATCATAGCGCTGATTCCATTTTCCAGTTGCATTGTGCCTCTATCGTTTGATGGTAAAGGTAAAGCATTAAAGTCTATATCTTCATATTCATTCAATTCGAGATTATAAGGTCCTATTAGTTTCTCAAAATTAGTATTATAAAGATGAATATTTGTCGAAGTCATCTTGTTTAAATAATTTATTAGTTTAATCAGCCTGTTTGGTGACCCAGCACAAATGTAGCAGTAATCTTCACAATCTTGAAAATCTAAATAATCTAAAAAATCGGATAAAGAACTGTTATTAAAGTCGAAGTAATCTAAGTCGTATTTATTTTCTCCCAGAAGATTATTAGGATTAAATTCTTCAATCATTCCAATTTCATTTTCATATACTATTGTTACGAGTTTCATTAAGTTAACTCCTTACTTATTTGTGAATAATATCATTTTTTAATAAACCGATGTACTTTTTCACTTTTCGTATTATGTGAAAGATTAAAAGTATTATCCATCCTACAACAATATAAATTCCCCAATGTCCTAAATAGGTATGGGAGATCTTATTTAGATAATGGACGGAATATACCCACATTAAGTATGTTCCTATGATTCCAATAATCCCATAAGTCAAGAATATTCGTTTTTCTCTCTTTAAAAGATTATTTCTGTAAACTCTGTATTTGTTTCTTGTATAGGATAAAATATATTTAAAACTCTTTTCACGTAGGTTAGTTATATTGGTTAATTGCACTAAGATCCAGTATCCGTCTAACTTAATAACAGGTGATAAGTTAAATAGTATACTAATTGAATTAAAAGCAATGTAATAAAGAATTATATCAATTTTAAATCCGTTTAAAAAAGCAAAATAAGAGATTATAACAGCGATTGCTGATAAAAATAATTGACTAAAAATTCCTGCCAGCAGAACGAACAAACGATGTGATTTTTTTGGGAATAAATATATAGAACTTACATTGCAATAAAATGCCATACTCATATATAAAAGCATAGCGCCAACTTCTTTAACTTTACCTCCAAAATAGTAACAGGATAAAGCATGTGCACATTCATGTATAAATAAAGTAAATATGATTAAAATATACATAATAATAAACGTGCTAATATTAATATTATGTAGGCTTACTGAACTAGTCCAAGTTCTAATATTAAAAGCGAAGATAACGCATGAAATTAAAATTGTTAATCCTATTAAGAATAATACCCAAGAAATATGTTTACCTTTATACAGCCATTCATTCTTTTCAAAGAAATTTGAAGGGTCTTTTCTTAGCAGATATATACGCGACAAATCATTTTTTTGTTTTTTATTTATTAAATTATAGGAATCTTCCTTACTTAAGAACCCGAGATTTTTATAGTTTTCATAGAGATACTGTTTCTGCTCATCAGTAAAAGTATCTGACTTTGTTTCTTCTTTTGTATATATCTGAGAGAGAAATTGAATTTCAAGCTCTCCTACTTTTATATGTGTTTGCGTTATATTATTAGTCAATATATATAGATTATCTGTGCTTTTTGTCAAACTTATATGCTCTGGTATAATATTCATTTTTTCCTCCGTAGAGTTATAACAATGGCCTAATAATGGTATTCATTATTAGGCCATATAATTAATTAAGTTAAAGCTATAATGCCAGCTACAACGCCTACACCTGCTGCAGCCCATCCAGCTCCATCAGTCATTCCATTAAGGAATTCTTTAGCAGCTCCTGGTGCAATGATGTCTTCCATCAATTCGAATTTTAACGTTAAGTCTTTAGAATCTAATGTTTCCATTTGACCATCCTCCAAATATTAAAATCAAGTTAAGATTGCAATTCCAGCTCCAATTCCTAATCCACTTACAAAGCCTCCACCTACAATCCATCCAGCTACATACGGATCCATATTACCAGGAGCTTCCATCACTTCTAGTTTCTCAAAAACTAATTCTTTTTCTCCATCATTAAAACCTCCTTTTTTTTCATTTTATGTAATAAGAACCAATTTCTTATTAACATTTTCCATTTTAGTATAATATTTCAAAAAAATATACTATTTTTTTCATCTAAATAATATATTTTTTAGAAATAGAGTTTATTAGGGGGAGTATCACGCATCCATTAATTTAAGCATTCAGACTATTCTTAGAGTTAAAAATACGTTACTATTCTCTTATGTTAATGAGAAAGACGTGCTTTTTATGAATATGCATCAAAAACAAGAGTTGTCCTTATTTGCCGAGGAATTATATCACTATATATTTCCCGCTACAATTAATCAATTAGCTATAAAAGCAGGTGGAATGAAACGGAAGCCTAAGTGCCATGGGCACCATTTTTTATCTTTGTGCGTATGATTAAATCAACAAATCGCTACTACCTCTCTTACTCAACTTTGTAGTCAATTAGAAACTTCAACAGGAATTTTATTAAGTCCTGAAGGACTTAATAGGCGATTTAACTCAGCTTCTGTATCCTTCTTTCGAACTGTATTTACTACACTTCTACAAGCTAAAATTGGACTATCTAAGATTTCTCATGCTCTTTCTGCTTACTTTAAGCGTATTCTCATCCATGATTCTACAAACTTTAAGGTGCCGGATCGATTTGTATCTACTTATCTTGGTACCATTAGATGTAGTCATAAAGCTAGTGTGAAAATTTAACTAGAGTATGATTTGTTGCATGGAGAATGGTCTAACGTAGAAACTGAATCAGGAAAACGAAGTGTTCGGGCAAATAGTGTGACTCGAACCGGCATAGCAAAAAAGAATGAACTATACATTCATGACTTAAGATATTTTCATTTACAAGACTTTTTAATATACTATGAAATATTTGGAAATAAAAAGTGTTGAATTTTCTTGGGCAAATAATTGTAATTCATCAGATACAGAAATAGACATACAAATACGCCATCCTTTCCTATGATTCTACAGAAAGAATAGGAAAAGATGGCGTATTTTTCATTTTAGAGAGGATTTTGTTTTCTTAGCTTGATAGAAATGGGTTGCTATCCCTATTAACGCGAGTTATGCTTTTTTTTAAAATATACAATAATACTAACTATAGATACTATTAGCCCTAATATTGCTACAACTGCTGAAGCGTTATTAATAAGTTCATATTCCTGTCTATCTTTTATAATAAAGACATCGATGACAATTTTCGTACATACAATAAATAGTAAAATTGGGAAAAATATATTTTTTGTAGAAATAGTTAATCTCACCCTTCTATAGTATTTATATATTATTTTAACATTATATTAACATTGTTTTAGATTTAAATCTAGGTTCTGTTGCACATAAAGGATACATTCCAAAGAATAATGAAAATTTCTACGGGAATCGTTCTTTATGCTGATAATCCAAATAATTGCTGGATAAATACGCAGATGGAAATGCTAGTGATCATCACCTTCCAGGCGGGGGGCGGTCATTCATAAATAACACCTATAGATATTGCAGTGATCCCTGTCAAGTAGACAGGACTTAAAAAACACAATTAAACAACCTGCGTTCGATATTGATATGGACTCAGGTTGTTTAATTTTTTTTGGAATCTTTGATGATTATAAAAATAAATATATTGATGTACGGCCTCCTTAACTTCATCAACCGTTTTGAAAGAATATAAATAAAAGCATTCTGCTTTAAAGTGACTAAAAAAACTCTCTATACATGCGTTATCTAAGCAATTTCCTTTGCGAGACATACTAGCTTGTATTTGATATTTCTTTAGTAGTAGATGATATTGATTAGACCTGTACTGAGAACCTTGATCACTATGCAAAAGGATTCCTTTCAAGTTCCGTTTTTTTCTAGCTTTTTCGAGAGTATCTATTACAAGTTCAAGATCATTTCTACAACTTATGTTGTAAGCAACAATTTCATTGTTAAACAAATCTTTAATTACGGATAAATATAATTTTTGACCATTAAAATTTAGATAAGTAATATCCGTTACCCATTTTTGATTTGGTGCTATAGCATAAAAGTCTCTATTGAGATAGTTCTGTGAAATCACATAAGCTTCTTTTTTTCCGTAATATGGGCGTTTCTTTCGAATGCTTGATTGAATTCCCAATTCTTTCATTAACCGCTGTATACGTTTATGGTTAAAATGCAAATTATAAGTAAGTTTAAGCCATACTTGTATTCTTCTGTATCCATAAATTCCTTTTAATTTTTTATAGCATTCTAATATCTTTGCCTTAATGGCGGTATCTTCTAATTGTTTCTCGGAGAGAAACGTCTGTCGTTTTAACCATTTGTAATAGCCACTCCTTGATACTTTAGCAATATCACATAATAACGTAATTGTATAACCCTTTTCAAAGAGTTCTTGAATAACTTCAAATTTTGCACTTTTGGATACAGCTGTCATTCCTCCTTTCACATTTTTAAGAGCTTTTTTAACATTTCATTCTCAGCTTCTAAACGTTTTATTTTATTCTCTACAGTCTCTAGCGATTCTTTAGAATTTTTTCTACACTTTTTTCTTGATTTTCCTCGTTTCTCCTCTAACCCTTTAATCCCTTCAGCATTAAAATACCTTACCCAACGCATAACCATTGTATGGTCAATCCCTAATTTTTTTGCCACTTTTTTATATGCCATTCCTTCTTTTAAATATAGATCTACTGCTTTTTTCTTAAAAAAGACATCATAAGTTTTTTTGATTTTCCCCATACAAAATCCCCCCATACGTAAACAGATTAATGTGCTTTCTTTCTACTGTCTACTATGAGGGGATCATATCAATATCTGTAGGTGTTATTTATGAATCTATTTATGATTGTAAAATCTCTTGTATTTCTTCTATACGTAAATTCGTAAACTTTGCAATATCTTCAATTGGCATTCCATTTTTATGCATTCCACGAATCAATTGGATTTTGCCTTCTTCAATTCCCTCTTGACGCCCTTCTTTCTTTCCTTCATTACGAGCATGAGCGAACTTCGCGGCTTCATCCATCAAAGCTTTCTCCCTTGCTTCATACGCTTGTCGGAAAGAAGAATCTTGACTCATACGTTCCCATTTATTCATCGCTTTTTGTAAAATCGGGTCTTGGTTCATCGCAATATCCTCCAATGTTTGGGTTAAGTGTTCATCCTCATTCGCTGGAAGTAATAACAACCAACGAACAAATGAATCTTCCCAGGGATTTAATTGTTCATTTCGCCATTGTTGCATGAGTTTTGGAATCTCTACGATGTGAACTTCAATATCACTACTCAATATCTTCTGTTGCTGTTGATTCCATAGGATTCCTGTTGTATGAAATGCCTCATATTCAGGAAACATAACGAAATTTAACAAATTAATCGTAATGGTTTTATGGAGAGAACTATAGGGCATTCCTTTTTGTAGTTGGGATGTGTATAGCCTTCCCCAATAATATAAACTTCTCTTAATCATATCATGATTATTATTTAGTTGGATTTCTACATTTACTTTTGTTCCTGTATCTAATGTAGCGGAAATATCTAAAATCGATAATTTATCCTCTTCATGTTCGCGATGTAAGTGTGGATCTTCTAATTGTAACGAAACAATGGGTGATTCTAAAGAATTTTGTAACATAGCATTTAAAAAAGCAATTAGAATGTCTTCATTTCCACTTGTGCCAAATAATTGTTTAAAAGCAAAATCAATGCGTAAATTCACTAATTGTTGGTTGGACATGGGTTTTCCTCTCCCCATCTCATAAGATGTTTTTCTTTCATTGTACATAAAAGAGTAATACGTATGCAAACAAGTCCTTATGACAACATACATAAGGACTTACACTAATATTGATAAAATTACATACACAAGATATCAATTGCTTTTTATGAGTTCAACATTTTGTATCTTTTGTAAAACTTATTTTCGATTTATTACATATCAACTAAAAAGTAATCTTTAATCATCCTAGGCTCTACTACCATCGCTTCTGATTCATCAAATAAGATAATACATAATTTCATATTCCCAAACTGTTCGCCTGTTTCAGATAATTTCACCAGAAATTGTAAATGTCCTTGTGAAACTCCCCTTACAACACCACCCAACCTTTGACTAGCGTCTATGGCCATTTTCTTTGAAATATACAAAGGAATAACATTATTCGAAACAGCAATATATGAGCCATTGATTCCTTTTTCAGATGTTGTATCTTTCTCCATTAATGTCCAAAATGGTTGTCCAATTACTGACTCATCAGGCAAAATCTCCATCAATTTTTCGGTGACTTTATTAATCATCTTAAGTTCCCCCTTCAATATTACTCATTAAATTAAATGGTATATCTATCTATTCGACAAAATAAACCGTAAGCCTTGTACATTTAATGTTCATAATTGTATTAGGAGTAAAAGATACGGAATTTCACCTTAAACCTACAATTTATAAAAGCATGTTCTTAAAATATTCAATTAAAAAAGCATCCAAAAAAAACCTTTGTATTTTACAGCGGTGATTTCTTATACATTTATAACCATCTGTAAAAGTGTACTTTTTGACACGACATATCATTTTTAAATTAACTCGGCTTAATCCCCCTTTTCGAGGGGATGGGCAAAAACATCCTATTTACATTATTAAAATATACACTCATTTGGTAAAATGTTCTATTATTAATACATAGGTGGGATTGCGGTGAAAAATAATAATAAACAAGCATCATATTTTATAAGAGAATATACTTTAAGGGATAAAAGTAAAAAATCCATTAGGGTTGAATCCTGGCGCTCTTTTAAAGAGGAAATGAGGGTGCTTAATATAAAAGACAGTGATATTTTTCAAATTCAACTAATTAAAAAACATATGTGAAATTGCAAATCGTTTAAAGCTTAAAACAATATGGGAGATCGGCATCATGAATATACATATATTTTAAATGAAGGGGAAATAAAATATGAAGAATACAATAAATGATGCACTAAATCTAGAAAGCATTTTACTGCCTAAAAATCAAATGCAATGGCACCAAAATATGTTAAATGAAAACAAGAAGTCAATGGCCGCTCTCTTTTCTATTCCAAAGACTTATGCTTTAAATGATTCAATTTTTAAGATGAATTGAGAACAGCTTTTGCCTCCCAAAAATCAAATGCAATGGCACCAAAATATGTTAAATGAAAACAAAAAGTCAATGACCGCTCTCTTTTCTATTCCAAAGACTTATACTTTAAATGATTCAATTTTTAAGATGAATTGGGAACAGCTTTTACCTCCCAAAAATCAAATGCAGTGGTATCAAGACATACTAAAATCTTTCTCTTATTCAGCAACCTTAATAGATACACTTCGCTCGGTAACAATTCCTGCATCAACTTTAAATATCCTTTCTACCATTGATTTTGATGAGATTCAGCCGTTTCTTGAATTAGAAGAAACTCAAGATGAGATTGAACAGGAATTGGTTTCCTTACAAGAACAAACAAATCCTAATAAAATTATTGATACTATAAACAAATGGGCTAATCAATTAATAGAATTTCCTGATAATCTAAAACAAACAGCACAAGCTAAATATATATTATTTTTTGTTTTATATTTTATGTTTAATCACCTTATAGCACCCGCTATGGAAGATGTATTTAAAGAAAATGTTCTTCATGTATCTGAATTCATATCTAATAAGCCTGAAGAAAATGCAAAGCAAGTAAAAACAACTTTAGAAAGGGATTTTGGTATCGCTCGGTCTGCTGTAAACAAAGTTCGAGTTACCAATAGAGAAACACCTGTTTTTCGATCACAGCAACGTATTTCTGGTGTAATTGATACCATCCCTTATAATAAACCCGTGATTATTATTGAAAAGAAACGAAATTGGTCATTTATAATGTACACAAATTCATTAGATGAAGAAGTAAATGGTTGGGTTTTCACCGGGAACTTAGCAAAATAAACATTTGGCGCTAAAATAAAAGAGATCAATCATTATATCCTCTATGATGCGGAGTTTAATAAAAAAAGTTCCCTAGAAAGGGAACTTTTTATTATCTTATTCAATGGTATATCGGCTGTCCTCTGAAACACATAAACTTGCCCCATTCACTTTTATACTACATTTTCCTAATCGTCGCTTTATTTCTGATTGTAATTTTTCATTTGCTTCCTCTAAAGAACTTGCTGGAATAATCGTAGATTGTGAGTCTGTTACCTTGCCACTATACATCACTGAAAAGTTCAATTCATATTGATGTATCAAGATTTCTCCACTCCCTTTTTCGTAAAGTTCCTCACAGATCATTCTTATTTGTCGCTTGCTCCTGCAGTTTTTGAAGATGGGTACGCATTTGCGATACATACCAGTTTTTTCTTAATCGGATGATCGCAATTCCCACAATTAAAATCAAAAAGGCTTGTAGGAAAATATCTTGTGTTTCCCATAACGTGCACAAATACAGAAGACTTCCCGAACAAAAATAATACATGGCCAATAATAGGTTTATATTTGCGATTATCATTTGTTTCTTTACAATCGCGGCTATTCCTGCTAAAACAACTGTACAAACTCCTATACTTAACAAAATATATGCAATAACCTTAAAAAAAATCATCCCAACACCCCTTTCCCTTCAAAAACTCATTTAAGCCACTTAAAAGACCAAATAAAAGGCGTAATCTCATTCAATACCAAACGTATTAAAAGATTCTTTAAAATTAATTACAAACGAATCTGAAACGTCATTTTTTCTGGAATGGAAACTTTTTGTGTTGAAAATCATATATGAATTGTTTTCCAACACATCCAATTGAAAATCCTGTAAAAAAAGTTGCACCAGCGATTTTCAATCCCCATTGCCACATATTTTCCTGTAAAAAATGATGCGAAATATAGAAGCATACCCCTGTACAAATAATGATCCAGATTCCATAGTCATCATATTTTCTTTGTTCTAACTTTTGCTCATGGAACGGATATACCTGGATAAATAAAAAGGCTATCAGCAAAACTGACAGCCCAATCCCCAATACGATCATTTTTTATCGCCCCATTTCCACTCGATTACACCTCTTTATAGCGCTTCCGTAACAATTGCTGTACACGTGCCGCATACATTTTAAAATAGGGAATGTTTTGCGCGGCAACCTTTCCAAAGTCCATTTGCATTAATGTTTCTTCTAACAGTTTGAACTCAAATTCTAGGAATTTATCATGTTGTTTCTGAATTGAATGCGGAATATTATGCAAGGCATCCGCAATTTCTCGCACATATGTCACACTGGATTCATCTTGGTTTGAATAGGAAAATACATTTCGAATCAATACAAACGTTTCTTGCAATATTTCATACCCGATATGATGCAATATATTTTGATTCACCAACTCCCCTCATTCCTTTCCCTATGGTCCTTCAATTCCTGTATTGATTTGGAACTCATAATTTTCTACAAACCATTTCTCACCTTCTAATAGTAAATTTAATTTCATTGTGTGTTTTTCTTGTTGTTCTGTTCCATCTATTGTTACAAGATAATCATATTTAACCGTTACATCCGCTTTATTATCAGCGGTTTTGATGTAGTACATATCTGTTATCTTTGCTTTCGTTTGGATATGCATAGAGCCATCATCTTCTATATGGTTATGTGCATCATCTGGCGCGTTTAACAATTTGTTTCGTGCCTCTCCTGTTATCATTTCTTTGATCTTCTCAAATCCTGGCTTTTCTTTTTGCTTGTTATCATTCTGTATTAACAACTCTACAAACTGTTTTGCTACTTCTTGCCCTTTATCTTGGGTATTTTCTGTTAAAACTGTCACGCGCTTTTCCAATGCTCGATTCTCTGTTTTTAGCTCTTTTACTTGTTCCGTCCATTTCTTTTCCGTTTGCTCGACTTTATGCTGTAAAGTGCGATTTTGATTCCATAACCATACACTGATACCTACCAGTACAAGTATGACTAAACCAACGATTCCCTGTTTCATCCCTAATCCTCCCTTTCTTTCCGCTTATTTCGGCAAATATGGCGCTGGATCGACTTGCCCAAATTTAAAGGCTGTTTTAATTTCAAAATGCAAATGTGGCCCTGTTACTTGCCCTGTTCTTCCGCAAACGCCTACCTGTTGACCGACTCCAATGTTTTGCCCTTTCTGTACGGTAATGGATGACATATGACCGTATAGACTCCAATATCCATTTCCATGATTGATTACAACTACGTTTCCATACCCGCCGAAGCCGCTTCCGCCTGCGCCAAATTCCGCCAACTCTACAACGCCACCTTTCGACGCGGCAATTGCGGTGACACCGTCCTGGCAAGAATAATCGATACCTTTATGAATTGTGCCCCAGCGTGGTCCAAATGGGCTTGTAATCATCGTTTGAGCGATAGGACGAATAAATCCTTGTGAACTTGCTGATCCAGTATCTACAACGCCGCCTGGCTTTCCCGCTTCACAATTAAAAGTAAGGCCGCCCATTTGCGTAACAAACTTTGTTACTAATACAGGCCATAAACCATTTGTACCATGCGGATCATTTGCGGCGCCTGGTGGTGCGTATTTAGCGCCTATTGCTTCTATAGTTGTAATCCCCATACCGATATAGTTTTTATATAAGTTTCGGGCCATAGCGTTGATTCCTTCATCTAAGGTGGCAAATTTCATGAAACCTTTCATTTGTGAACTACTAGGGTCCATGAGTCCACCAGGGTTGTTATAGTTCTTTACTGCATTAGAAGTACCGTTCCCCGTTTCCAATCTTGCAATGGCCGCTAGTAAAACGGGATCGATTTGGTTTTGTGTTCCTGCATTTAAAAAGGCTTGTGCTTTCCCCGTAAAAACGCCGCCCAGGTGGGGTTGTAGTTCTTCTGGTGCCACTGTTTTTCCACCTGGCCGACAAACCGTCATTCCATTACTTGGGATGGTCGCTGGTGCTTCCTCTTCTTTTTTGCCAATGCCTTGCCCCAAAACGATAAATAAAAGAAATCCAATACAGACGAACAATCCTATCGTGAAAGTAGAACTCCCAAAAAGAAATGTCAGTAACCAGGATTTCTTTTTCTTCTTCTTTTTTTGTTCTTGTGCAATCTCTTCTTGTATCGTTTTGTCTACGACTTCTTTTATTTCTGGTCTCATATCATCCCTCCCCCCTTACAAAGCGAATCATAAATGATTAGAATATTTTCTAACAATCAGTCCATATACAATGGCTAAGAGAATAGGTATAGTGGCAAAAGTATGAAATAGCACCGTTAAAATAGTAGATTGTTGACTTTGCATAAATTCTAATGCTCCAAAATGCCCCGTTCCTACAAAGCAAATAAAAAAGGCAAGTTTTGCCCCACCATCAATACGAAAATGCGTCTCTTGATGGATGACTCGAATAGTCAGAAGAATGAGCGTATACCAAATGATGACCCCTAAACCAATCCACCCTAATACATCTATTGGCCAATTCCCTTTAATAAAAAGAATGATTATGTTCATCCACCCCAAACATCCAATACAAAGAAAAATACTGACACTCACCATTTTCATACACGTTAATCCCCAGTGTTTCATAGCTATATCGCTCCTTTTTTCGTAAAAAATAGTAAAGTCCTAAAAGTCTAGGACTCTACTCATCTTTTTTTTGCGGCTCCAAATCATCTAAGTTATCTAAGTTTTGTGGATCAGTAGAAGGCATCCAATTTTCACTTCCAACCGCTAGAGCTCCATATTGTATATCTGGCGTATCGATCGTTACCGCTTTTTCTTGAATCGGCTCATTTTTGCTTACTTCTTTCTCATTTACTTGTGCCAAATCAGAAGTGGAAACGGATTCCGTTGGGATAAATGAGTCAGAAGAGTTTGACACTTGTACGGTTGACTCGACATCTATATCAGGTTTTTTAGCGACAATTTGCCCCGCTTCATTCACTTCTGCAGAAATAGCATCTGGAATGTCTGCATTGGATATAGAAGAACCTGTTTCCATTGTCCGTGGGACAATGACGCCTTCTTCACTTACATCTGCACGAATTGTATCTGGTATTAACGGTTCATTTGCATCTGTTTCAATTGGTGTTGAGATTTCTTGTTGTGGGATATTTGTTGAAATGTCCTGTTCTGATTTTATTTCTTCTCTTGAAATATCCATTGGAATTTCTTCTGTTGGAATGTCTTGTTGTGGGATATCGGATGGGATTTCTTCAAATGTTTCATGATCTGCTGATACTTCCTCTAATGGAAGTTCTTGCGTTGGTACTTCTGTCTGGATTTCTTCATATACTTCCATATCGCTTGGAACTTCTTCTAGTGGTATTTCTTGTTCTGGTACCTCTGTTTGGATTTCTTCATATGCTTCCATATCAGTTGGAACCTCTTCTAATGGCATTTCTTGTTCTGGTACTTCTTGTTGTACATCTTCATGTACTTCTATATCAGTCGGAATTTCTTCTAGTGGTACTGCTTGTTCTGGTACTTCTGTTTGAATTTCTTCATAAGCCTCCATACCAGCTTGTGTTTCTTCCCCTGTTGGGATTTCCTCATCTTCTAAAGATACAAGCTCTGGTTGAACCTCCATTTCTGATTCTTCTACCTCTGTTCCTTCTTGTTGTCCTTCCATTTCTTGTTCTAATGCTTCTTTATCTAAGCTGATAAGGTCTTGTTGCACTGGCGCCTCTTCCTCACTTGGTAACGTTTGTTCTTTTCCTTCCTCTCCTGGCTGTGGTAAATTCCCATCTTTATCACGATCCTGTAAGGAAATAAGGTTTCCTTTCTTTTGATTCTCTTCTTTTTCTTGTTCCGCTTGATTATTTGGTAAATCATTTGGTATATTTGCTTGCACTAACGGGTTGGCTTTTGTCTTTTCGTCGTCTGTCCCTGCATTTTCTAACTGGCCGCCTGCCGCCGCTAATTCAGCCGCGCTGTTAAAATGTGCTCCCATTTTGTCTCCAATATAAGACATTGTATTTCCAGCGTACTCTTTTCCTTTATCTACAAAGTTTTCAGTCATAAGGGATATATTTGTGACAGTTTCATACACGCCACGTACTTTACTAAAGGCCGCAACAATATTTCCTCTAAAGATGTAACATAGAACGAAAACAAGAATTTGGAAAATCATTGTAGACACATACCCTGCAACGCCCGCTTCTGGTAATACGTATAGTAGTTCTGCTATTGTAAAGATAATGACAAGCATAACAGACATAAAGATTTTTAATGCCAATGGGCGAATCCATTGTGAAGCCCAGCTTTCAATTACGCGTCGATGTCCTGGTAATAGGGCAACCGCCATAACAATCGGTGAAATAATACTCATGACAAGGAACCATAATTGGAATGCTACAATCAGTAAACAAAACGCAATTACTGGAACACCCGCGAATGTATTCACGACATAATACATGACTGTAAACACCAGACGTTCTCCCACCGATGAAAGAACCATCATTTGATTTCCTTTTTTCACTTCTTTTCCAACTAATTCATTTCGTTCTTTCCCTGGTGATTTTGCCAACAATTCATCTACCCGTTGAGCACCCAATTTTTCTTTTGAGTCTTCTCCATACTGTAAAAATAAATATGGTCGTTCCACTAACAAATCCCAAATTTGCTTTTTCACTGAAAAGATTGCGTCCGCTTTAGAACGTCCTGGATCACCCGCAACTGTTCCCGTTGCCTTCGCTAATACTGTTACACTAATTTCAGAACTAATCGTATTTGCACTCTTTAAAATCGTACTTGCGTTTCCAATGTACGTAACAATAAAAGCAATAACAAGTACCGTTTTCACTAACTCACTTAAGCCTTTTGATGGTTGGCGCTTAATAAAGAAGATATAGCCTGCGTAACAAGCTGATAACACACATGCAATGCCGATAATTGCTGGGAATAGTCCAGAAGATAAAAAGCCGCCTTTTTCAATACCAGCGATATTTTGCATAGCCGCTCCTAATTTATCCGCTACCGCATCTACAATATCCAGGTTCAACGCTTGATCGACTAAAAAGATTGTTAATTGGCCGAGAATCACATTTAACTGAAAGGCCATATTTGCAAACCATTGACAGGTTGTATATAACATTCTTTGTAAGTCTTTTCCTACGCTATCGTCACCAAATAAGTATCCGCCAACCTTTTCAAACACGTTCTTATCTTCTTCTTTTGGCTGATACGTATCAATTTCATAATACTTATCTTTGTAAATACCATCTGTATACCCACTAAATAGATTTTCAGAGATTCGCGCCCCTTTTTGTTCCTGTTTTTCTTCCTTTTTTGTATCTTCCGCTAGGGCCACATGAGGCCCTAGCGGTAGTAAAAAGATTACAAGAATCATACAAATAGAGAAAAGTTTTTTCATTCCTTTTGCCCCCATTTATGGACATGTACAGGTTTCACACTTCCAACAATTGAATTTAGACTATTGTTGGAATCCCATGCCCATTCATAATTTTTCCACTTATCATCTTTTTTATCTTTTACCATTCGAAGGTATAAACCCATTTGAGCCTTTTCTACAGGATCATAAAATTTTATTCTGTAATAAAATTCATCCTCTCCCTCTTGCAAATCATATCTATACAAATCGTAGCGTTCCTTCATTTCTTTGCTAATTCCTGGATGCATTATCTCATTTTTTCCTAAATCAAATTTCTTATATAACAAATCATTAATCTTATTTGAATCCATTTCAATATAAGCCTTTAAATACTCAACTGCGGCTTTATCCGCTTCTTTCATATCACGCTCTTTCTGACTTTCTTGTTGATTTGCATTACTTTTCGTTTCATTTGAGCAACCCGCAACCCCCGTTACCATCAATATTCCTGCTACACATAATCCAGATAACATACGTAATTTTTTCATCGTTCCATCCTCCATATACAGATAATTTAGAATACTCTTATCTGTATTGTAATACGAATTACGCCAATTGTTGTGCGCGTTCTTCGTCTGTTTTCGTAGAGGAATCAAATGCAGTCTTTAATTCTTGGAAAACAGGATCAATTTCTACAACCGCGGTTCGGCCAAAAATATCCTGGAACAAGGCTTCGCCGCGTCTAAGCTGGCGTAACATTAAGATATTTTCTTCTGTGACCGGTAAGTTATAGTAACGCAACATTTCTTCCGCTTCCTTATCATATTTCAGCGCAAAACAGAACTTCATACCCACATTGGCAACCTCTTTATTTTCAGATTGATAATCGGATGCGTTTTGTGTTCCTAAATACAAGCCGATATTGTGATAACGTCCTTCTCGAATGATTTTGTCAGAAGACGCCGCACCCTCTTTATTTTTCAAAATACTTGATGCCTCATCTTGTAGGTATACTTTGAAAATACTACGGTCGGAATGCATTAAGGATTTACCAAATGCCGCTAATGCAATTAAGATACTACGAGATAATTTATCTGTAACACTTTCATTCTTTTCCTCTGATTTCGGAATGCGTAAATGTTGAATTTGTAATACCTGTAATGGACGTTCTAGGCTTAATACGCGGTAATCTTGACCTGGTCTACCAAACAATAAATCTCCTAGCTGGATGCCTTCTAAGGTTGCTAAACGATTTGTAAGTGCGTTTAATCGTTCTAATTCAGTTGGCAATAAGTTAGGTTCTTTCTTCATTTCCTCTAGTTCTTTACGAACCAAAGTTAAACATGCGTCTTCTTTTTTCGCTACTCGTTCAATCGCTTTATATAAATAGTCATATCGGATATCCTCTAATCCTACATCCGATAGGAACGTCAAAATTTCAAGTGCTAAACTCTTCGCATCTTCTATCGTTGCGCTTATTCGGAATGGGTCTAAACAGCCCGCATCCTTTTTATCCTTCCCAAGCGTCCATACTTGCAAGGTATCCTCATTGAACCCTGGTAATAATTCTGGCCACCTTGTTCTATCGCCCTTAGGATCAATAATAAATGCCCTTCCGCCACTCATAACAATCCAGAAAGCGAGTAAGTTCATTAAGAACGATTTCCCTTTCCCTGTTTGCCCCGCAAACATAACCGATAAACTTTCAAACGCTGTCACAATGTTATCTAATGCTTTCGCCGCTAGTTCGGGACGAATAAAAACAGGACGATTTAATTTCTTTGTCTTGCCAATGTAAAACCCTTGATTATCTCCAATTTGTGTTGTGGCCCCGAACATTCCTTGTGCAAGTACGCCTGGTTCCACAAATAACTTAAAGTCCGTATTATAACGTTTCGAGCCTGGTAAGAACTCGTAGAAGTATGCAAGCTGTTCTCCATATGGATTAACTAACTCAATTTTCATTTTGCGATATTCTGTAATCAGCGTATTGACGCGTGATTTTAATGTTTTCTCATCTTCGGCATATACGCAAAACAGTACACTTAGTTCGTATCCAGGTGCTCCCGTTGTTTCAAATCGATCTTTTACAATTTTGACGCCCCTTGCTTTACGATCAATTGTTAAATCTGTTGTGCGGCCGCCTACCATTGCTTGTTGACGTTGATCGTTTAATTCTAATTCACTATTCGAGAGTTTTTGTGTAACCATCTGGTTTTCTAAATGATACGCTCGAATACTCATTTCAACAGGAAACTTTAACGAATGAGATTGAATGCGATAAATCCACTCTCCACCAGGAAAGGCCGAGATTTCGGGCATATCTTTCGCCGCAAGAAAAGCAACATGAGAGGTTTCGATTTCTCCTTCTTCATTTTGTCTTTCGAGTATAAGAGAACGCCCTGGGCTTTCATCAATCACCGTATCCGTTAAGTGCACCATTTCTTGTAAATCTGGCCGACGTACTTTTACCGCCTTTCCTTCTTCATTTTTCAAGGTAACTGTAGAACCTACTTTCCAGTTTTGATCCCGATTCAGTTCTTTCATGCCACGTTTGAAGTTATGATGGAATAAAAAGCGCGTTGTTGACGGTTTCGCACGTCTTGTATTATGAAAGGCCCCTCTAACCTGGCTAAATAACACGTCTTCTACTTCTAAATAATTTTCAATTTCCTCTTCTAAAATATCTGTCACATTCATACCCGATATGTTTTGGGCTGTCTCTGCAAATCCTTCTCTAACCTTCTTCATAAACTTCCATGTTTCTACGACAGGGTTACGAATTTGTCTTTCTTTCTGTTCCATATTCAGTTGTACTAAAACGAAAAAGCGATATTCCATGTTCTCTTTCGCAATGGCCGCATTTCGTAAGTATTCTTTTACCTTTTTGAAAAGAAAGCGTCCTGTTGGTGCCATCGGCCCTTTTAAAGTGGAAATATGTTCATCCAGAATTTCATCTGAATTTGTTGTACGAGGAATCACAAGCAAGTGGATATCATATTCTTGATGGGTAAAAAGAGCGAGTTGATTGCGATAATATACTTTTTTCGTGCTTTCGTCTTGATGATCGTATTCGAATCCGTCTACTTCATATACTGCGGATACTTTTCCGTCTGTACTAAACGCTAAATTCTTTTCAACGTGCTTTAATGGTGATCTGTTCATCGTTTTCAACATCTTTCATTTCCTCCTTTTGGGGTAAAAATGTTAGGTTATAAGCGTGTATGTCGTTCTCTTCTTCTTCACTTGATACATGTACGATTGGTATATCTTTGACATCATATTGCACACACACATGACCACGAATCACATGTTTTTTAAATTTCGGCAAGGCCACTAATCGGCTACTTTGATGCTTACGTAAACGAAATGTGATCCAGGACCGAACAAAAGAGAAAAGTGATTTTCCATCTGTTTTATATTTATCTGCGCCCCATACGAGGAAAAGAGGAATCACACCATAATACATGAGCCAAACTTGATCGATCATATCCCCAAATATCCATTTAAAGGGAGGAATGAAGCGGAAGGCTACAAGCCCCGCTTCTACCGCCGCAAAATAACCAAGTGCCCTCCATGTGACCGCACGCGGAAGACGATACCCCATAATTTCGTACTGTCTTCGCATATAGTTCATATAGCTTCCGAAACAATAGACAATAATAGAATTTGATCCTTTTTCTTTCATGTAGCTCCCTTCCTTTCCATCCCTTACTTAGACGCCAAACAATCCGCCTAACCACGTTCCAATTGTTTTTAATGCATCTGGTTTGTTAATGAAGAATACAACAATCCCGCCGCCAACAATTAACGTGATCGCTTTTCCCCATGCACGCTTTGCCGCTACGATCAAGATAACAATGATAAACGCACAATATAATGCGTATGTTCCTTGTGTCTTCATCATTTCGAAAAATCCTTCCAACCCGATCCCTAACACAAAATGATTTATATTGAACATATACATGCCCCTCTCCTATTTTGTTTTTAAGTCTTTTACAACCCATTGCTTTCCATCTTGTTTTACAAACAACGTGTAACCTGTTTTCATTTTCGTTTCAGAATGCGGATCAATCATTGATACCTCTGTTTGTACCTCATACGTGCCTTTTGTTTTTCCTGGATAAATCTTAGAGGAAAGTACATTTTCAAATTTCATGGCTCCTTCTAACCCTTTAATATCCGTATTGGCCAAAACATACGCGAGTTCTTTTTGTGTTGCGGTTGTATAGGATTTAAAGAAAGTTGGTAGAAATTCTCGAATGTCTTCTTTTACAGCGAGTTCATGGACTTCCTCTCGGTCTTTCTCTTCTTTCCCTTCTGGTACTTCTGCTTTTTCATGTACCTTTACAATTTGAGGGAATCCACTAATGACAAAAGCCTTTCCATCTGACTGAACAGGAACCGACACTTGTTGGATCACCTCCTTATCCTCTGGCCCGCTATTATCTGCTTTCATGCGGCTTAATTTGTATTTCACTTTAAAAATAACGTTAGCTTCCTTTCCTGTGACTTCATCTACCTTTAATACAGTTGCGTATAGAAAATTGGAATCCCATTGCATACTTGCAAAATCCAAGCCAACTTGTGGATCAAATGTTTTCGGTATATAGGGCTGTAAGCGCTCTGAACGCTTCTTTTTGCCTTCATCCCCTCTTTGCCACGTAAAGTATTCCTTTGCGAATCCGCGTGCAAATTCAATCGCTTCTGGACGCGAGGCAAGGTTTTGTTTTTGTGTGACTTCCTTTGGAATGGTACTAGCCTTTGCTTGTGTATCTCCCTTTCCTTTTACTACGGTTGTGATGGATACAATTAGCATCCAACTAAACAGGAGCCAAAAGGCCCATTTTCCAATTAAGCGCCCTTTATAAGAAGGAAGCTTTGTGGCTTTCCTTGCCTTCCCTTGTTTACTTTCAAATGTTTTTGCAAACCACTGTTTCACCTTTTGAAACATATTCATCCCCCCTTCAATTTCGGTACTGGCGTAAAGATCGTTCGTAGCAATCATAAGCAAATGACGCCATGCCAACCGCTGTTGATTCATCTTTTATTTCATCTCTTGCATAATTGATAAAATTGTTGAGTTTCGTTTGACTGCCTGTGATATAGGGAAATCTAGCATGAACCACATACCGTTTTTCTTCATCCCTCCCTACTTCAAAGGACGTTCCATCTGTAGCCCGAAACGCCCTTACAAACTCTAAACCTTCCAATTCGTCCATCATGCACTCTCCTTTTCTCTTAAAGCTGTAAGAAACTTTTGTGCTTTTTCTTTGAACATCCACCCTTTGTCTATCCTTGCTTGCTCGAACATGTCATAACAGCTGATTTCACGCTCGATTTCTAACATGGCTTTTTCTTTTGTAAGCTCTACTCCATCACACTTCCATTCCAATTCATCTGTATCTAATCCAATTTCTATTTCGATAATTTTTCCGTTTTCCATTAGATAAAACTTCTGCATATATACATCTGTTTGAGATAAACAAATCTCATGTACTTCCTCACAATCTATTCCCTCATAGATTTCCACTAGAAATTGAGCTTCAACTTCTCCCACATTTCCTCTTTCATAAGTGTTTTTATGTGTAAACATCGTTTATCTCCCCCTTATGATCGACTATCGGCCATCTTCCATATTCCCACTACCACCAGGAAGAGAAGTAACACGCCTTCCCATCCTTGCGTATAGTAAATTTCCACCACTTTACTTTTTACCACTTCCCAGGCTTCTCTTGATCCTGGTACTCTTTCAAATAACCAATCCGAAAAGACAATTAACAGAAAAACACTAGCGCTTATCGATAAAATAAACCGAAACACATTCTTAGAACCTCACTTTCTCTGTTGGATTTTGAATATTCCGATAAATATTCCCGAATGGGTCTTGTAATATATCTTGAAACAGTGTGATATACACTGGAATTTCTGGACTACTTACACCTTTTAAGTAGCGAATCAATTCTTTTTCCCTACTTTCACTACCTGCGACAAATACCAGGCGCCATATCGGTATTTCATATCCCATACCAGCATGTATCCGATAGTCTGCCTTTTTTCCTTCTTGCGTCATGAAGTCGTTATAACGGATAATCTTTTTTTCTAATACTTCTTTTGATCCATAAGATCGTTCCATTTCCATGAATACACCGATGTTTTTATCGATTGCTTCTTTTAATCCAATTACCGCAACCCCATCTGGGCGTATAACGCGATTTTTTCCTTTTGCATATTGAAATGTGGCCCGCGGTTCATTGATCCATTCCTTTAGTTCCAACTTTCCTTCTCGTTTAGATATTAATGTCATGGCACATTCAATTTTCGCTAACATTAAACTGTGATACACAAAGGATGCTGAACGTTTGGACCAACTATTTTTCCAATGCACTTCCCCTCGAAACCCGCGAACCATCTCGACTCCTTCTGGTGTTAACGTATAAATCCGTTGTGGTTTCGCAAATTTTCGTTTCTGATTTCGTGGTGAGGTAACAGGTAAATACTCGTAACGGATATAGCCCGCTTGCTCTAGCTTATATAAACGATTTGTTACAGATTTTTTTGTATAATCTACATACACCTTTTGATGAATGTACTCAATATCCAAGTAGATGTGTGTATGCAAACTCATGAGTAGTTGTTCATCTGAAATTTGAAATAAAATGTTTCCCATGCCCCTTACTCCTTTTCCCACATATCGAAAATGCTCACTTCTTCTTGTTGTGTATCCTCTTTTATTTCTACATTTTCTGTTTCGATTGTTATAACAGGCTCTTTTACTGGCTTATCTTCTTTCTTTACTTCTATTGTTGTCGTAGCTTGTTTTCGGAATGGGATAATTTGCGCTTGATGTGTGGGTTCGACTGGTTGTGTTTCTGAAACAGGTTCTTTCACTTCTTCATTGGAAGAAATTTTTTCTTCCAATTCATCTAGCCCCGATGTCACAACAGGTTCTTCTTTGGTTAAATTGACTTTTTCGACTTGTTGATACTTGCCTTTTCCATATAGGAACTCATCAATTTCCTTGTCGATTTCTAATCCTGCTTTCCCATTTTGTTTCTCTAAAGAATGAATCTTTGCTCTGGTCCATTCATTTGATGCATGAATTTCTTTTTCGTTTTTATAATTTGCCGCTTTTCCATTTGGTAGATAGCGGTCTAATGGCGGAACACGTATAGTACACCACACATTTTTTGCCTCGCCTCTGATATAATCTTGTGTTTGAATCGCTACAACTAAGTTAGGAAGGTTTTGCAAATACTCTGTACGGAATTGCTTTTGCATAATACCCTCTAACGTTTTCGCGGAATTATGACCTTGCCTACATACGAAGTAATTTCCGCCCGCCTCTGTTAACATGTCTGTAAGCTCTCTGTCTAACTGTCCCGAAACTTGCTGTGTAATCACCCATAGTCCGAATCCATGCTTCCGATCCTTTGCAATAATTTTAGGAAGAACGGGTACTGGAACGTCATGCGCTTCATCTATAACTCCTAAATGTAATTTGGAACCATGCGGCCGCTGTTGGGCGATACGGTGATATTGATTACAAATGTAACCGACTGTCAGTAATGTATCTTCTTTTCCCATGCCCGCTAAATCATAAAAGATAAGATGTCCTTCATCCATCCATTTGCGAATCTCTAAGGAAAAGCCCGTTTGCCCATACATACGCTTTAAATACAGCGTATTGCGAAAGATATCTAATCGGTTTAAAATCGCCTGTGTGCTGTCTTCTAATGCGCTTCCTACTTCATATTTCCAAAAGTGCGAGTAATATTTTTGTTCTGGCCCTTGTAAATTGGCGATTACTTTTGCTCGAAACAGTTCATCACTAATGAATAATGGGATGCTTAAAATCGTATGAATTTGACTCTTATCACATAATAACGTCCCAATAGTCGCTCTTAGTAATCGTTCTGTTTGTTGTGCTTGCCCTTGAATCATTAACTTAATCATTTCCATAATGGATTCAACCACTGTTTGGATATCTTCATTTGGAAAACGATGAAATAAATTCAAGGCTGGTGGATGATCTGTATTTCGAAAGCGGATAAAATGAACTTTACTCCAATCAACCTGTTTCCCATCCTTTTCCGCTTTCAATAGTCGATTCATTGCGACATATGCCAAATCTTCTGTCGGATCAAATAGAGATAATCCACCCGCTTCATTCGGATTTTCTAGCCATTTATCAATAACACTTTGCATCAATCTCATAGCAATGGTACTTTTACCAGATCCCACTTTCCCCGTAATGTAGCCATGATTCTTGAAAAAGTCTTCTCGGATTTTTACTAATCGATCCTTGATATAGGGATGCATCACATGGCCAATTGAAATGCCTTCGGCCAATAAATCATTCGGTATCATGTTTTCCCCTTTATCTAGATACAAGATGTTTCGCTCTGTCTTGCTGTTTTTATCACCTGTTACATTCGGTAGATGAAACAAGTTTAATAGCTCTGATCCCGTCCAAATCATTTTTCCATATACGGGATGTGGTACAGCTGGCATACTGCGTCTAAAACGTCTGTATCTAAGCTCATTAACGTCTGCCATAACACTTGCCACCATATGTCCTAAGTTCTTGATAACAGGTACACCAGGATAATAGTCACTTGCAAATGAAACAGATACTTGAAATGCCACTTCATTTTTTGCAAACCGCTTATTTAATGCGCGAATTTCTTCTTTTTCAAAGGCATCTAGCCCATGCTTTTTCTTTTTTCGAATGGCCTTTTCTGCTTTTCGAATCCCTTTTGTCAGCTGATACCCGTTATCTGGTGTAAAAGCAACATCAACCCATGTCTTTTCTTCCATTGCACTTCCTAACATCGGTAATACATCACGTGTATAGCGTGCTAGTGATAACGTGGCATCTAGCCGCTTTCTTTTTAATACCATCCGTCCTCCTACCGCTTTTCTTGTTGGAAATGGCATTTCTTCCTTTGGGACGGTATAAATTTCACTGTGGGTATAGGCGCTTTGTATCGCTTGCACAACCTGTTTGATCTTATCTTCTGGACCACCTACATAAAAGCGAACACGCTCATTTTCTCCCTCTGGACGATACATCGTCATGCGATACCAATCGCGACCTTTTAACAGACGTTCTAAAGGTTTTCGCCCCGAACCATGTACATGCCGAATCATTTGCCCTAGCTTATCTGGTGTGACTTCATCATCGATGTGAGGGATGAATAATACATATCGATACCGCTTCTTTTCTAGATATAAATAGATGCCATGTAAGACAATCCGTATGACAATTCCTAACAGGATCAATAAGGCAATCCCTCGAAACACACCGACTACAGTTGGCACCAGCTTCATCAATTCTGTGAGGATTTTTTCTTTAGTAAACCAGACAAATGCGACAGCTCCTATACCTAAAAGCATTTTCCAGTTCTTTTCTATGAAGTTTTCAATTTCTTTGTCGAGCTTGCTGTGCGCCACTTCTTCACTTCCTTTCTATCCTTGAAATGGCCTTACGCAAGGGCTAATACCTTTTCACAATGCTTTTGTGTTCGTTCTTCTGCGGCTAATTGAATCAAGATTTGAGGTTGCGTGATCCCGTTTTGAGGTTGATTAATTTGATCTAAGAGTGTTTTATAGTTGAAGAGTTCTTGCTTCACTTGTTCGATATCTAATTCACCATCTACCGTTACTTGTTCTTTCCAGAACGTTTCCCAGCATTCTTGACGATTTTGATACGCTTGTTTTCCCATCTTGCTTCCTCCTTTTAAGTGGGGAGGATATTCAGTGAAAGAATGTCCTCCCATAAATATTATGATTTGTGCGCTTTTTTATAGGGGTCTAATGTGACTAAGAGGGAAGAGAAAATCATGCTCTTTCCCATTCTTCCCGTCCATTCTTTTGTACGATTATTTGTTGAAGGTGTATGTGTTGTTTGTGGAACTCTACCAATATAAAAACCGCGTTTACTTCGCATGTGCTTAATTGGTTTCATAAGAAAACCTCCTGTATTGTTTTATCATTCTATATCGTTAAATAGAAATATTGTATAGTTTTAAGCGATGAGTGGGTCTAATTCTAAATACACATCAAATCTGTGCAATAACTCTTCTGGTATCGCTTGAAAACTCACGAAAACTCTTACATTCAGTTCCTCTAGTTCTTCTAAAAGATTGATGAATCCCTCTGGATTATTGGAATACAACCTTAATCCTTCATCTATGATAACGACATCCGATTGTTTGCATGTTTCTATTTCGGTTTGGCTTAGAAAAGAATCTTTTGATGTAAAGGTGATAATGTGAGCACCCATTTTTTCGTATTCTTTATACTCTCCATCCCCATCTAAGACAGTCGCTTGTTGATTATCTGCCATGACAAGGGTAAGAAGTTGCTTCATCAAACCTGTTTTTCCTTTTCCTGTTCCACCTCGTACCAGGATATTTGTATTTTCTTCTCCAAATACAAATTGAGGATTCATTTTGTTTCCTTCATTCTCTATGACAATGGAATTTGACTTACTCATGTCATACCATTTGGGTTTTATAAATGCTGGGATTTGTGCACTTCTTCCAATAAATGTTCCACACATAGCAATCTCACCTTTCCATTCGTATCAGTTTTTTATAAAGCTATTAAATCTAATTCCTCTAAATCTGTAGAAAGAATCTTAATTTTTTGTTGGTGCTCTTGAAACAGAACATGTTGGATATTTTTTCGCAACTGAAACCCATCTTCCACCAATGCAAGTAAATATGATTTCATATATTTCCTATCATTGATTTGATAATGTACATCAAATATGCACATGATCCCGCCCTCCCTTATCAGTTGAGAGTGTTTTACACTTCTTGATTCTTACGTTTTCTAAATGCGTAAACCGCTAGGATGCTACCAAGAACGACAAATGTAACACCAATCCACTTCCAATATGGATTTTCAGCTTTGCCGCCTGTTGTTGGTAAATGACTTTCTACTTTCTTAGGTTGTTCTTTCATCGGTTGTGGTTGTTTTACAATGTGTTGTGGTTTCTCTGGTGTTGGTACAGGTTTTTCAATGACCTGTGGTGTTTGTGGCTTCTCTGGTTGTGGTTTTGGTTGTTCTGGCTGTGGTTGTTCCGGTTGCTCTGGTTGTGGCGTTTCTGGTGTTGGTGGAACTTCTTTTTTCTGATCTGCTACAACATGTTTGATAATCTCACCATCTGTTTTAATTTCAAAAGAGAATGTCTCTTCATTGATTAAATATCCTGCTGGCGCGAATGTTTCTTTATATGTGTATTTACCAGCTGGTAATTTCTCAAACTTTGCAATGCCTTCTTCGTTTGTTTTCCCTTTCACGACTTCCTGGCCTTGCTCGTTATAGATCGTAAACTCTGCACCTGGTAACTTGTTGTTTCCATCGGCTACGTCTACTTTTGTAATTTCAATTGATCCTCTAATCTTCGTATTCTTTGCAACTAGCTCAATTGTTTTCCCATTTTCAGTGATACTAAACGGAATCGGCTCTTTTACTAGCACATAGCCCGCTGGTGATGTTTTTTCGATAAATTGGTACTTTCCAAATGGGATATTATCAATTTTGATCAACCCGTTTTTGTCTGTCTTATGCTCACTGATCTTCTTGCCTTTTTCATCAGCTAGAATAAAAACAGCACCTTCTAATTTCGTTTTTCCATCTTCATCTACTTTTAAGAGCTGTACATTCCCTCTGACTTGCTCGTTTTTCACTTCAAACGTAAGTGTTTGATTATGCTCTTTTACTTCAAATGGATACTTTGTTTGATTTAATAAGTAACCTTCTAATCCTTTCGTTTCCTGGAAGTAATACTTTCCAAACGGAAGAGAATTTACTTTCGCAATCCCTTCTTGATCTGTTGTTACTTTTGTGACTGCCTTTCCTTCTGGCGTAAATACTGTAAATTCAACGCCTGGGAGAATCTTGCCTGTGTCACTTATCTTTTTAATTTCAATATTTCCTTTGATTTGTACATTTTTCATTTCAACAACAGCAATTTCACCTGTTTTCACTTCAAAAGGCTTTGGTGTAGCATCTAGTACATATCCAACAGGTGCTTTTACTTCTTTTACAATGTATGTGCCAAGTTCTAAGTTACCCATTTCAGCGATACCGTTTCTATCAGCTGTAATCGTTCCCATAACTTGTTGATTGCTGTTTGTGATTTCAAATACTGCGCCTGGTAGTGGCTTTTTATTTTCATCCACTTTCATCACTTTTAAGGTGCCATTCGCTTTCCAAAATACTTGTAAGTCTTTGCTTACTTGTTCTGTACTGCGCTCTAATAATACAGTTGCATCTTGAATCGTACTTGTTCCTTTATATACAACTGCATGAACATTTGTTAGATTTGAAACGACTTTTAGAGATAGTTCACTACTCTTAGAGGATTTTGGTACTTGGATACGGAACTTTTCTCCTAGTTGAAACGTTTCTTTCCCTTCACCTTGTTCTGTGACAACACGTGTTCCTTGTGGTGCATTGTTCATTTGTACTTGGAATGTACCATTCTTTGCGTTTGTTTGAACGGTGTATGTTGTTGTTTCAAAATATTCACCGTTCAATTGTGCTTCTTGTTTATCCGTTGGAATGACATTCATCCAGACATCTTGTGTATCCTGGCTTTGATTTGCCGCATGAATGATGTTCTTTGCCGCTTTTTCAACAGCCGCATTTTTAAACTGTAATTCATCAACGGAAATCTGGCCCAGTGCATTCCAAAGAGCTAATTGCGTTGCGTAGTGGGCTTCTTGCCAAGTGGAAACCCCTAAATTTTCTGGTGTTTTCTGTGGGTACCCATTCATTAAGACACGATAAGATACATCATCTGTTTTGCCTGCTTCGGGTAAATCCTCTCCATTTGGGGATTTTAAGCCGTATACCAGACAATACGCGATTTGACCACTAGCGTTCTTTAGTAGCTCTGTGCGAATATCTTTCCCATACTGCGGACTATAGGCCCAATCCATCTGATACCTTTCTCGATTGATTACCTCCGCACTGGCTTGATTCAGTGGAATCAAGAAGCTCATAACGAATAAAAGTACACTCGTAAAGAGTAGTAGTGTTTGATACGATCGTTTCAAAACCATTTTTTACAGCTCCTTTAGGATTATTCAGTTTTCAAAGGACGGAATATTTAGAATTTTAATCTTCTAAATATAGAAAGTTATACTTTAGTGATAATTATTTCGTCTTTTAGCCGAATTTCATTTACAATACATTTAGTAGGAATATGAACAAAATAGATGTAATCAATAACATGAGGTTAATTTAATCTGTGATGGGTATTGCACGATAATATGTTGGTCTGAAAAGTTTCTCGATCGGAACTTCAAGGAAATCAGCTATTTTTTTAGCTTTATTGTCTTTCAGACTCCTTCTTCCAATTTCAACATCATATAATGTGCCGATTGGAATTTTAGCGCCTTTGGAAACTTCCTTAATACTTAAACCTTTGGATTCCCTGTATTCTCGTACAACGGTTTTGTTTTCATGTGACGCTAGCATTTTTTCACCTTCCCTTCCCTTAATTACATTGTATTCGGCTTAAAGCCAAAAGTCAACACGAAACGAATAATTTTTATTCAAAAACGCAATTTTATTTTAAAATCCATGCAAAGGAGTTTAATTATGACCAATACATTTCTAGGACAAAACCTTAAACATCTCAGAAACTCACAAAAGCTAACTCAAAAAGAGCTAGCTTCCAAAATTGATATCTCTTATTATGCTTATAACAATTGGGAAAATGATTTAAGGGAACCAGATTTGCTATCTTTAAAAAAGTTTTCTATTTACTATGACCTTCTTATTGATGAATTAGTTAATACACAAATAATTTCATCAGATTCTATAGAAATACAAAATCAAAAACTAGATATGATAAAAAATTTAGAAAAAAAAGATGTACTAAAACCGCTTGAAGAAAACTTAAAAAGACTAAGATCATTAAAGGGACTAAGTCGCAAAAAAATCGCAGAAGAATTAAATACTCCTTATAGTACCTATGCTGGTTGGGAAAATGGATTCAGAGAGCCTGATATTTCCACGCTCAATAATATAGCTTCATACTATAAAGTAAGTATAAATGACTTATTGAATCCAGAAGCGGCCGTTAGGGATGAAGATACATTAAAGCTAATCTCGCGCTTATCTAAAAATTTATTCGAAACATACATAAGCGTTCCCGATGAGCATAGAGCTGAATTAGAGAAAAAATTGATTGCCTATATGAATGAATTTAAATCTCAAAAAAAGATCAAATAAGTTTAGTTAAAATAAGTATGTTTAAATTAGCCTGTCTTTTCTATATTTTCCCCTGTACTTTCTTGTTTACATATTTGAATTAAGTCCATATATAGGTTGAAAATAGTATATACATCAGCTGTACAACAATTATTCTTAACATTTTGCTCTAACCAATGAATATTTAATTCCATGACAATGCCACGTCCTTTTCTTATAATTTAAGAATCACGTCAAGGTGGTGTATTTTTTTTACAGAATCAAAAATCGCACCACCCCCTAAAAAGTACGAAAGACGCTACAATAAGTAGCGTCTAATCATTTCAAAATTCATTTTTTAAAATTCACACTCAACCAGTCCCAGGGTCTACCATCATATAAGATGTAGTTAGAGAGGGATTATCTTGAACCTTAGCAAACTTTTGAACAGGTTCGTTATGTAAGGAAGTTACTGAAATCCCTAAGATAAGTAACATGCACATTAGATATTTAGTCAACTAAATTCACCTCGCTTTTCAATAGCGCTTGTTTCACACCTCTAGCATAAAACAAGTTTCCAGATCTTTCAAAAGATATTAATGCCTCTTTTAAACCTTGTATGTCTCCAATTACTTTTGAATAAGAATATAATTGATGTGCACTAAATCCATTTTGTTCCAAATTTTTATACATTGCAAGCCCTTTTTCTCGATCTCCATGTAAACATTCATAATGTGCATGTTCGCCAATATGAATATAATCAAAATCAATCTTATGACGATTAAAATTATTTTCAATGTAAAGATGTGCCAATGTTGTTTTAAAAGCAAAATATTTTTGAGATTTTCTAGGGACATGGATATTATCAAGAAGCTCCAAAGCTGATTCCATGTGCATTTCTGCCCTCAGAGGGTCCTCATATGTGTAACTCTCTCCCAAACACCCTTTTGCAACAGCCTTAATCATCGGAATTTCTAAGTCTGATTTTAAGATTGATTCACAAACTTCTCTACATTTATCAATTTTGTCACTCAACAAATATATATAAGCAAGCCTCTCTTTATATTGCATATATAAATGCTCTTTTATATATGTCTGTTTAATGTCTTTTATAAATTTTTCCGCGTCTTTTGCGAAGGGAGCAACTGCATTTGATTCGTCCTCATCATACATAGCCACGGTATAAAGCAAATTTGATAACGCTTGACACTCTGCGTTAGAAGAAAGTTTTAAATTTTTAATTTCATCAACTATTTTTTGCCCCTTAATTTCATTTTTATTTCTTCGATTAAATAAATCATAAATTAATAGGTACTGACTCACGCTATCGGTATTAATATGTTTTTTTATTAATACATCTATAATCTCATAATCACCAGAAACATGCGAATAACACAAGGCTTTCCTAATGTTCAAAGGACTTTTTATTAAGAGTATAAAGGTATTAATTTTTTGACGTCTTACCTCTAAATTGTCATATAAGACACTAACCACTTTTAAAAAGCTATCTAATTTCATTTCATATTTGTTTTTACATTCAATTGCCCTAGTTATTTTTTCTCTACTTACTCCCGATAATTTTGCTATTTTACGTAATGTATATTTTTCGTTTATTTTTTGTGATATTTCATCCATAAGATGTTTCATTGTAGTTTCTTTTGTAATGATCTCGTTCATAGTGACAATTCCTCCTCACTAAACCCTATTAGCCCTTTAAAAAATTTTAACATATCTTCATGTTTTTTATTTTAGAATATTACGAATCTTCGTCAATGCAGTTGAAAAATTAAATACTGAATATTCTGAAAATTTTTATTGGAATTTCGAATAGGTTTTATTCATCTTTTATTGATATTTTGCGAGGAACGTTTTACAATACAAATATAACAACAAAAAAAATAAACCCACCTCGAGCTTTTATCTGGCTGAAGTTTGGCGACGACACCAGATAAAAGCTCCCTAACAGGGTTCATTCACAAAAAAAAATTTATATGATTTTTTTTAGTATCATACTTGATACTGAAATTATACCATATTGTATATGTAATGTGAATATAGAACCTCTGTTTTTCCAGCATTTTTCTGTTTATTTTAGGTGGGAAAAATAGGAGGTTTTTTCATGCTACTAAATAACTTTTTGCTAAGTACAGCAAAACGAGAATTAAGTCCAAACCTTGTTCATGTTCCTACAGGTGCTATCAATAAAACAGTACAAAAAGTAATTAAAGCTATTGATACAATTCTTCTAGATACAGAAGGTAAAACCACTAAAGATTTCTTCGTACAAACACCACGCCGCTATAAAGCATTGGAAGTTGTTTTATCTTACCTAGTACAAGAAGGCTACTCTCAAATGAGACAAAATCAAATCAGTGAAAAATCGGGTATTTCTGTGCCGATCATCAACTTTATTCTGAATTGGTTAGAGGACCTTGAAGTATGCCATCAAATCAAAACAAGACGTCATGGTAAGATTGCACCATCTATTTACATATTAAGCCTCAATACCAATTATTTAAAAATCATTGAATATTTTAAGCAAAAATGGGCGTTTTCCATTAATATTTTTTCTACATTTACAAAGTTTCTATCTAAAAAACTAAGTAAAGAACAGGAGAAACCTATAGATCAAACTGAAAAACCAACTGTGCCTACATGCCAGGGCATAGATATATTGGATTCTGTTGCTCCTATAAATGAAGAAGTAAAAGAAAAAGAGCCAGAGAATGCCCCTACTTTGGGTGAAAAGTTAGAGCTACGATTCCACGAAATGGATGAATTTATGAGTGAAGATCAAAAGAGACTTTATATATACATCTTAAGTAAAGACACAAACATTACTGAAAAAGATGCTTATACAATCGCATTGCGTATGCCGCCAGACGTAGATTGGCAAGAAAGAAAGTCTTTTGAGGATTGTGTACAGATGTTTGAGGTAAACAAATCGCAAGTAAGTACGCCTGCACATTTCATGAAAATTTACACACAACAGCTAACTGCAAATAGAGAGCGTAGAGATAAACAAGCGAAAGAAAACATAAGAAATATAGGATTGAGAAAATCAAATAAGAGTAAAATCTCGTTCGATTTATTCAAAAAGATGCTTGATCCAAACGCTTAAATCGTATTTTTCAAAAAAATAATTGTTTTATAGCCTTGTTCAAAAAATTCACCCATAACAAGGCTTTTTGTCATGCCATTATTTATTATAATAGATTAAACATATTATCAATCTATTATATTTTTATATATTAAAGGTGTTTTTCACAACAAATCCACTATGAATTTATACTCGAATTGAACCTGCTCTTAAATCAGTAATTAAATAAGAAGAATTTTCTAATCCCTTGTGAGAGTAAGGCTCATTGGGCAAAAATAAATCCTAATGTATTTAATAGTTTTAATTTTTTAAAACAAGATTTATTAATAAAAGTATCCTATATCGAAAGTTTCTTTTTTTACTTCTAAATAACATCCCAAAATTGATCTAAATATGAAAATAAGAATCTGTTCTTCACTTAATATATAAATCTACAGTATTTTAGTTACTCATCATATTTCCGAACAACCATACTATTTATAAGTAGCTTTATTCGCTTATTTACCTACATATCATGATGATCATTTACTTATTATCATTTCTAATTTTATCTAAACATACAGCAAAAATGTTGATGTCTATATTATGTCAAAGTGATGCAAATGTGATTCATATGTGGTGTATACATTGTGAAAAGCGACATCGCTTCGGCATAAGCATAAAGTAGGTTTTATGTACATGAAACCTAGTATTTTTCTACATACATATAGTAAAAGAAAAACGAAGCTCTCCTGTTAAGGGTATCTTGATTCAGCTATGAATCAGATTCCGTTGCCAGGCAGATTCTCATAAAACTACGTAGGCGGGGCGGCGGCCATTCCCATTCCTCGCATATCGTCCTCCTTCAACATCGGCCCATCATTCGCCTTCCACTCATTCCTGTACATCTATATATCCACCTATACTACAGCTCCACGCCCTGTCTAGCCATGCCCATATGTCTCCGCATAGCCCCGCAAGTCCTGGCCCTGGAATCCCCCCCAAACACTTCGACCTAGAATCCCCTATTGCTTGTTTATGTGGTTCTCGTATATAATTGCGGTACACAATTTTTAGGACAAAGGAGTATATAAACATGACTTGGGAACTTTCTGTTGATGTTTTCCTTGCTGATTTATTAAAACATGGCCGTAAATCTTCCACCGTTAAACAATACCGCTACGATCTCACACTTTTCACATCATGGATTCAAAAACGCGTCAAATTACCCCCAGAATCGTTTTTTCGTTCCTTTGATGCAAATACATTAGACAAATACTTAAAAACTCTTAAAAAGGAACGTGGAGCGTCGATTTCTAATATCAAACGTGTACGAGGCATTCTAATTAACTTTTTACAATTTCATGGTGTGGCCCAGGATTTAAAAAGTGATGTCTCCCCTCCTGAACTAACTTCTAAATACTTTGCATCGGATCAAGAAATAAAAAAACTATTCCGCGTCATGCGTAGTTATAACGGATTAACCGACTACCAAGCAACAGGAAGAAAATTTATTCTAGAACGTAATCTTTTATTAATTCATTTCATGTTAGATTATGGGCTATCTATCCAGGACATTCTTACGCTTTCTATGCATGATGTATACTTTGGGACAAATACGATTACCCCAGGAGGGTTACACGCCCACAAACGATCTATTACCCTTTCAAAAGAGCATGTAAAACTTGCCTTATCGTATTACAACAAGATTCCTAGTCTTGTTAGGCCGCGCCAACAAACGGGCGATCCCTTCTTTGTGGCGTTTGATTTCGGCCCGCAAACGTTCCGTTGGGATTATGAAAAAGACCAACCCGCCGCTTTAACTCGAATCGCTGTACAACGCATGTTACAGAAAGAAGCAAAACGCGCTGAAATCCATATAACGCCTACTATGCTACGGAACCGCTTTATATTAAATGCGCTACATAATGGCATGAAACCCATTGAAATTAAAGCGTTTTTGGGATTAAAAAGCGTTGAAGCCCTGCATAGATACGTTCAATTCTGGAATAAGCAGCAATAAAAAGAAGACCAAACTAGATTTTTTCTAGTTTGGTCTTCTTTTTATTTTAAATTCATTAATAATTGCTTTTTTTACATCACTATAAAATACCATTATCAGCATTCCTAATATAGTTATAAATAAGGAAATTCCTTCAATGCCAATAAATATCCCTATAAATATAAGAGCAATACCTATAAAAAAACTAAAATCATTTTCCTCATCATCGTCTTCACACTTATCCTTATCCTTTTTTTCTAATTCCTCTCGAGCATTCGCTGATCCCTTTATTAACTCATCAATTGTTACTTCATATAATTCACTAAGTAAAATCAAATTATCAATATCAGGGTAACTTTTATTGCTCTCCCATTTATATACAGCTTGTCTAGTCACTCCAACCTTTCGAGCCACATCTTCTTGTGAAAAGCTTTTTGATTCACGAAACTTTTTCAATTGCAAACCTAAATTCATATTATTCACCTCTAAGAAATCATTACATATAAACCCCTAATCAATAAAGAAACCATTACTCTAATCCATGTGAACTAATGGTTCACATATTCAAATTCTCACTAAATTACTCTCTACATTCAATTAATACAATGTTATCAGAAACTAAAAAAAGAATCCCATAAACATAGGACTCTTTTTTACTTTCATAAAGATAGAAAAAGGCCAAAAGATGACATTGAATAAGTCATCTTTTGGCCTCAAAATCTCTATAAAATTTTATTATTTTTCCTGATTTTCTACTTTTTCAGTTTTAGAACTGAATCCACTTTTAAATCCTTCGGAAAAATCACAACCACCTAATGAAAAAACAAATACACATAATAGACCTATCATAATACCTTTTTTGTAGTTCACCCTATAACATCCTCCATAAACACAACTTAATATTGCAATTATAATATATAAATTAGAAATATCTATGAAAACAATCTTAAATTTACCTTAAATAATTAGAATGTTGTTATCATTTCTGAAAGTAAACTTTTCAATATTAGTTTACTTTCAAATCCCCTTAAACATTGACTTCCGACCAATCCCCCTGATATCTTCAATTTATATAATAAAAGTATACATTCAAAACACTGTAAATAAAGAGGTGTAAAATCCATAAACAAAAAACACATCTCATTGATGTTCAATCCATCTCAAAATCACAAATTACCTTAAAATACATTGTCATTAATAAAGAAAAGAAAGATAATATATTTGATACTTTTTCCACCTAGTACTATTAACTTTATAAAACAAAATATTATAAATGAAAAAATTAATAACAGGAGAACATGCATGGAGACAAAATTACAGCAAATTAAAATATCTTGGAAAGAATTTATTTTAGGAACATTGTTAGTCAACTTTATAGCACTAATGATTATAGGTGTTCCATTAAAAATGGCCAGTTCATTAAATTTTATTCAACAAAAATTTAACAATGATAGTCTTATCATTTTACAAAATTTTATATTTGATATTTTTTATTTATTTATATTGATTCTGTTTATATTAAAATATAAACCTTTTCAAAAAATAATTATATCTGTGTTCAATATCAAACCTTTATGTTCATATCAAACATATCTATATATCTTATTAACATGTATAATCAATACTTTTACCGATAAAATAACAAACTTATATTCTAATTCTGCTGAAATCCAAGCTGAACATTTAGGAATAGGAAATTTAGATGAGCAATCACTCACTATTAATATAATCGCTATCTTATCAATTGCATTAATAGGACCAATTCAAGAAGAAATTATATATCGTGGGATTATAATTAATTTTTTTGAAACAAAATATTCCTTTTTAGTTGGATTAATCCTATCTAGTTTATTATTTGGAGTTGCTCATAACTATGATATTCCATTTATTATTTTTGCAACAGTAATGGGAATCATGTATTCATTACTCTATAAAAAAACAAATTCCATTTTCCCTTGCATAATAGCTCATATTACTTACAATCTTTATACATTTTTATAAATTATGCTAAATATGAGGTTATTGAATTTTTTATATATAAGTAGTCGACATAATCCCACTTATCAAAACTCAATACATCTAGAAACCTAGAAAAGTCCCCTCAGAAAAAATCTGAAGGGACTTTTCGTTTAAATAATCTTACTTATTGGAAGTGAATAATATAAACTATTAAATTCTCAAAAAATTGGATTCTTTAACTGAGTAAAGGTATCAGATTTTAAAGTATTTAGCATCAAGAAGTATGTATCCTATGAAAGTTAAAAGAAGAACAAGAGTAAAAAAGATTGTTTTTTGCTTTTTACTTCTATTTTTAAACCATCCCCATCTTTTACTCTCATCTTCTAACCAAAAGTAATCAACCACAAGAAATAACAAAATAATTAAGAAATAAAAAAAGATTTTCAGTATAATCATCTCCTTTATTACCCATAGACACATACACTTCTATTTACTTCCATTTTATAAAAAATTTATCTCTTATAAAAAGATAATTTTTTTGTTTTTCTACTATCCAAAACAACTTGTTAAAAAAAGTAAAATAAAACAAATATTAACCCTTGTGTCTTACCATCTCTTCCACCAAGGTTTTTTAGTTTCTTGATAAATTTCTTCAATCTTTTTATCAAAAGCGATATCTCTTTCTGAAATATATTCAATCATTTTTTGCATATCTTCAATTTGTTGATCTTTTTCTTTTTCTCTTTTTTGAGATTCCAATAGCTGTTTTTTTATTTCAACTTCAGTTTCTTCAGATGCTTGCAACTTAGAAAGTATAATTTGATTTTGTTCTTCAATTTGTTCTATTTGCTTTTGAAATGAATTTGCTAATTTCTGAATCTCATATCGCATTTTGTACGAAATCAAATCATCCTTTGATTCCTTATTTATCAACGGTTGCACGCTTTGTATCGGTGATTTTTGCTTCTGTCTTCGTATCACTGCTACGGAAGCCGCCATATCAAGGTTTACTCCAGCTTCTTTTCTAGCTTGAATCAAATCTCTAAACGTTAACTCATCTATATCGGTAAAAATCCTTGTATTATTTTCATTTTTTCGAAAAACATACCCTGATTTCTCAAGAGATTGAGCATATTTCCTAACTGTACTTTCAGCAATTCCAAATGTTTTAGCAATATCATGACTTTTTAATTCCTTAGGGATTCCCTCTAACAATTCAATTTCTGTATCGCCCGTATCGGCCATCGCTACCACCTCTTTCTATTTTTATAAGTGATATATCGGCGATATAATATAAATAAACAACACTTAAAATAAACATAACAAAAAATAAACAAGAATACATAAAAAAATTTAGACAAATTAAGCATATACTCGTCTTTTTTTAACATCAGCATATACTATGATTTAAAACAATCATAATCAAATTTATACAAGATTTTATGCAAAAAAAGAATAGCCAGAATCCCCGCTCTATCAACGATGTATAAAATCCTGTATACCAAATAAATAAACAAAAAAAGAAGAATCCCTGTATAGACAAGGATTCTATGAAACGATTTGCTACCGATAATAGGACGTTATGTTAACTGAGCATGTATATGGTATACATTGTTTCTTGTTCAATTAACTGGCAGTTTAGTTATATAAATAATTGGATGTTTATGGTAAAATGAAGGTGAATAAGAGAAGAATTTATGGAGGTTACTCTATGGACTACAATCTTTTTAGAACTTTACCAGAAATACCAAATCCTAAGTACATTGTATTTAGTGATTTTGATGAAACGTACTTTCCTCACCAATTAACCGCCGAACGAAAAAGTCAAATACAAGCATTAGAACAGACTATCGTAGAAAAAAGTAGGGTTTCTGGTTTACTTTTTGGCTTGGTAACGGGTAGTAACATTGAGGCTGTTCTTGAAAAAATGAAGAAGGGTGGATTTCAGTATCTTCCTCATTTTATTGCAAGTGATTTGGGAACAGAAATTCATTATTTCAACAGGTTAAAACAAGGTGAAATTGATAAAGAATGGCTTAGCAGGTTTGATAATGGCAATTACCATCCTGATAAAATAAAAGAGATAGTTGATTTGTTAGCTTCTAAAAATATTGCTTTAGATAGCCAATCACAGATGGGTGCATCAAAATACAAAAGCAATTACTACTATTTCTGCAAGAATGAAAAGGACGATCAATTAAACCTTAACCATATTAGACAAGTTGCTAGTGATTTTAAAATTAGTATAAACATCAATCAATGTAATCCTTTGGCTGGAGACCCAGAGAATGCATATGATATTGATTTTATCCCTTTAGGGACTGGAAAAGACGAGATTGTGAGATATATATTAGCAAAATTTAAGATAGACCAACAAAATGCAATTGCCTTCGGTGATAGTGGTAATGACTTAAAAATGTTACAGGCTGTAAAATTCGGTTATTTACTTGAGAATGCTACAAGTGAGGCAAAAAATGGACATGGGCGTTTAACCATAGGTTCTTATTCAGAAGGGATACTTAACACCATTAAAGAACTAGTTGTGTAGTAGTGATTGGAACCATTTTTTATAAGTTTTTAAATTAAATGGTCTTTGTTTGTGAAACAAACGGATGCTAATGTTAAATAAACAAGATACATTGACTTCCGCTTTTCGAGAATTATGTAAATGAGCTGTCCATATGGGCAGCTCATTGTATTTTTGCTTAGCGTATTTTTTCCAAGACGGTGGCGAGAAACATATAAAAAATAACATATTTATAGCAAGGGAATGCTTGTAGACTAATCTGCACTGAATTCCCTAATAGTTAGAGATCCAAAAACGTTCACTCCTCCCTGAAATTTGTAAGAGGAACTCTTCTGTCGAAAAAATAAAATTCAAAGGTATGAACATATATCTTGTGAAAAATGCATATATATTAAAACGAAAGTTAACAATAAAATTTGTAGTTAACATAAATATAAAACAACAAACAATAACGATGATAAAACCTATATATTTTAAGGTTTTATCATCGTTATTGTTTGTTAACTAAATTCAAAAATATCCTTCCTATAACAATAAAAAAATGTTATATTGTTAACAAGATAACTAAAGGAGTGAATAGTTAATGAAAATTACTATGATGAATAAGGATTCTGGAAACTCACTTGATATGAACTTAATTGATGGTTTCTATATTGAAACTCCTACAAACGTTGTAGAAATCAGTAAAGACGAAGCTGATTCTCATTTTGTAGCAACCATTACTAATCCTAAAGAATTATTATCTCGCCTGCTTATTTCAACAACAATCCCAGGAGAAGACACTGAACGATTCTTCTTAGTTGGCGACGAAGCTGCAAAACATGCATTAGCTAACAATCATGTCAATAAACTTCATGATAAAATTACAAGCCCTATCCCTTACGTAATGTTTTTATCAGCTGTTTCTTTCTATCATGCTATTAATGAACAGCGCGAATCGGATGACAATACAATTGAAATTGAATATTTCCAAACAATGTTACCTATATGGTTACTGAAACGAACAGCCAAATTTAGTGAAGCCCAAAATGCCATGGCAGAAAGATTTGCTGGAGAGCATGAAGTTACAATACATACTCCAGGAATGGAAAAAACTTTAAAAATAACTGTAGAAAAAGCAACTTGTCGTATCGAAGGCGAAATTGCACGTTTAGCAATTAAAAAGAATTTTGAATTAGAAGATCGTGAAGAAGCAAGCCAATTTGATAACAACGATACAGTACTTGTTGATATTGGCGGTGGAACAATTGATCTAGTATTATCACCAGCCGGTTTAAAATCGCCTAAGAATCGTGATTCTATGCAACCGATAGACAAATTATCTTATCTATCTCATATTGAAAAATTAAGAAAAGAAAAGTTCCTAGAAAAGTTCTCTGATTTACGTTCATTTGAAACATTTATAGTAAACAATTTCCAAAAACCAAAAATGGAATTAGTTGATGGAAACACTGGCCAGCGAGTAGATTTAACGGACAAAGTTCGCTCTTCTTTAAAAGAGTTTGCTAAGTTTCTAATTTTAAAAATCCAAGATGTAATGCCTGCACCAGCTGATAAAGTTTATAAATATGTTTATTTCGGTGGTGTTGCCCCAATACTAGAAGCTAGCATTCATGAAGTCATAGAAGAAATGTATGGAGCTGAAATCGCTCAAGCAAATCATATTTTCTTACCAGATTCACGCAAATTAAATCTATATGGTCTTGAAGTAAAAAGTCGCGGCGAAATGCTGCAAAAAACAGAGAAATAAGTATAGCCAGAAAGGAGGAGCCGCATTATGGGGCGTACTAAAAAGACCGAGAAACAAACAGTCTTTGGACTTCGAACAGATCACATGAGCGAAGAAGTCTATAATCACCTTGAGCAAAAAGCTCGCTCAAAAAAGCTTGCAACTTATCTTATTCAATTAGTTGAACAAGATTTAACACAGAAAGAGCCCTTTGATGCAAAAAAAGAACTTCTAAAAGTCTCAAAAAATCAAGAACAAATGATGCACGCCATAAAACAAATTACACAAACAATTTCAGATCTCCAGGTGGCTCCTGTATCTGCTTTCCTTATGCAAAACGAAGAGAATACCCATAATTCTCTGGCAGACGATTTATTAAAAGACGTAGGTCAAATGGGACAATTAATAACTAATACCAACATTACAGGATCATTAGATAAAGACGATTTAGAAGACCCAGATTTCTAAAACAAAAAGAGTTGCTCTCATATGAGCAACTCTTTTTGTTTTGTCTAAACTTAAAATATCCCAAATAATTTCTTCCTTTTGGGTTCTTGGTTAGAAATATCAGCTTTAGCGTTGATTTTTTCTAATTCCATCATAATAAGATCAAGTTTCTTTTCTAATTGCTGATTTTTTTCACGCTCTGCTTCAAGCTCTTGTTTAAATACATCATTGCTTTGACGCTCGATTTCAAGTTCTTTTCGAAAACCTATAAATTCAGTCTTTATATCTTCTAAGAAATTCCGAATTTCGCTTGATATAGATTGTAGCGCGTATTGCTCCTCTTCACTCTGAGACCTTGTCACAGCAACTTCCGAACGCGCTACACCCTGTGTCGCACGTGTTTGCTGTGTCATCAACACGCTAACAGCGTGATTCAATGAAACCTTAGTTTTTTCTCTAATCTCTTTTAGAGTATTAAAAACTGTCACATCATCGGTATGATACAGTCTTGTATCGCCATCTTTATTAAACTCATAGCCTTGTTTTTCGAGTTCTAAGCTATATTTTCTGATTGTACTCTCTGCTAGATTGGTGATACGGGAGACATCAATTGTTTTTAAGTACACTTCACTTACAACATCATCTTTTCTCTCCATCCAACCACCTCCATTATAGTATCGCTACACTCTTACCACAGTATCATTTTACTAATCCTTAATACCCATTGTACACTTTTTATTATGCTTGCAAGCAAGAATTTTTCACCTCTCGATTTCCACATAATATTTGCAAGGGAATCCCATCACGGTTCGCATTCTTTGCTATTAGTCTTTGCTTTAGTGATTCGGCGTACCTGTATCAATTCTATAGCACATATAAATTTTGATTCTTGTTCTGGGAATCCCTAATTTTAGTCAATTAATTACTTTTCAATCCTTAGAATACCTTTTCCTGTCTTCCCATTATTTTAGTTGATTCCTTAATAACCATTTATATCATAGCATTCATCTCGTGCTATAGCAGTGATATACTCTTGAATGAGCCAATTATTAATGCACATCCGCAATCTCATGAGATAGAAATAGAATTTGTTTTTATCGTTCTCCGACAGAAGACTCCTTCCTCAAAAATGTGAAGGTGTGAAACACCAATTTTAGGTGGGAGATGAATGTCGGTTGGCATATGCCAACATGTTTGCTATCATTTACTTGTACAGATTGCTCTTCGATAACTGAAGATATGAGGTTGGTTGCAGAAAAACGTTGCAACCATAAAATCTTCAACGATCTATCGGCCCACGCTTGCCGAAGTTGCGAAAACCAAGCCAAAGTAGGTAGTGTGGTGAGTCAACGTACAAGATACTTATGTTCTCACCGTAGGGACTACGGGTAGAGCCTGTTAAGATAACTGGTGGATACATCGGTGTTCACAGGAATCTCCCACTTCAAACAGTCCGTAAGGACGTTAAGTGGTGAGTAGTTCAATCGTCCCTAATCATAAGCATTTTTTAATTGATATAAATATTTATGAAGTGACTGCAAGAGCAAGAAAAAACGAATCAACAAATCCTCCAAGAGTTACAATCTGCTAATAAGTTAAATAAAACGCTATCATTGCAATATGAGCAATTAGAACAAGATTTTGATGAAATGCGTGAATCACAAAACTTATAGCATCTACTCAAGAACAAAAACAGAGATTCTGGTCTAGGCTCTTTTCAAAAAACAAAGACGTATGATGAAAATTACATCATACGTCTTTGTTCTTGTTCTAATAAAACAAAATCAGATTCTTTAGAAGGTTCTATCCCTAATTTATTTAATGTTGCCACCAACAAAAGTATTTGTTTTTCAAATCCATTATTTAATGCAATGTCAGTAATACGAATAACTTTCCACCCATTTATTTTCATGTATTTATCACGGTTGCGGTCTCGTTTGATTCCTTCTGGTGTTCGATGAAAAGGCCCATCAATTTCTACGTCTATTTTCAAACCATTTAGAGAAAAAAACGCAAAGTCTAACTTAAAACGTTTATTGGGCACTTTATATTGTACAGTAGGGTAATAACCTTTAAAGCGTAATGCATCATATACTCGCTTTTCTAATTTGTTAGAGCATTTCACCCGTTGTGAATCATTATTGGGATTATAAGTAGATGATGGAGTGAGAATTTGTGCTAAAAGAAAAAATATAATTGTGCAACCCAATACAACCAATAAACCTGTCATCTTTTCACACTCCAATAAAAAGTTTTGAATTAATGCTCAAAACGTAATATACCCAAACCCTTTCTATATATCCATTTTCCAATCACATATCTTATACAAATAAAACAAAACAGTCTTTTTTTGTGTTCTTTAGATACAGGTTAAGTTGAATTTTTTGGGAAAGTGCTTTGCAAAGATTTGTTGTATGATGCGTAAGTCAAATCTTTGCATTGTATGTATACCTCATTCCAAGTGAAATTATTAATAAATCGTTCGTGTGAATGATTTATAAATCGAACCTTTTTACATTCTAATTTACCTTAGGGTAAATTGGAATGTATGTAAGTTCTCATTCCTGTCCATAATTGTAAATAAAAAATTATGGCTATGGGAGTGAGAAGAATGTTTTTCCGCAAAAACAGAACCCAACTAAAAAAGTGGTTAGATCGGCAAGGAATTGAACAACAAGAGTTAGCAAAAAAATCTAAAGTATCTACGAAAACAATTAGTAAGGCATGTAGAGATACAGATTATATCCCCAAACCTGAAATCATGAAAAAACTATTGCATACTATTAGAAAAATTGATCCTCAAGCTAAAATCAATGACTTTTGGGACATGTAAAAAGCACAAGAAATAATATCTTGTGCTTTCATAATTTTGCTTTGACTGAACCTATTTGAACCGAAATGTCTTTAGGTTGCTGTACTTGTGTAAGAAAATGCTGAATAGAGGGCGCTTGAAAAATACGGAAATTAGAACTAGAGATTGAATATTTGAGGTCAGTAAGGATTAAAAGTGAGGGAAATACCATATTATGTTTCGGTTGCCAGGATTCTTTTTTCCATTCCATGCTACGATAATACGATTCATAACGTTTTATTTTCGTTTGGATCGTAGCCTTATTGTAAATGGAGTTCTGGACTTCTATAAAAAATGGACTTTTACGCCAAATGGTAAATATGTCGGGTTCCATATAACCTTTCTTATACTTAGGTTCTACTTGAAATATCTTTGGTCTTTCGGTTCGTAATAACTGCTTATATACATCTACAATCGCTAAAAAATGACGTATCTTTTGGCTTCCTTTACGAACGGTATTTGGATAAGGAAAATACACGTATGGACGTTGTGATGTATCTACATCAATGTATCCTTCGCGGCTTAACCGCTTTGTAACAGTATTACAGCATGTTACTGCATTTTTTACATTTTTAAAATGGAGATCAATAATATCATCACGTGACATACATCGAAATTGCTGTAAATGACCGATAATTTGCTTATCTCTATTGGTTAGCATCATCTAACACCCCAAAAATTTTGTCTTCTTGATGCTCTGGTTCTTCCTTCTTTATACTTTGCTCTTTAGATAAACGATACGGTTCTATTATTTCTTTTGCCTGGTCCAATGCCAAATAAGGAGCCTGCACCTTCTTTAAACCATCTAATTTTAAAATCATTTGGCCCGATTGACTTAAATTTTCTGATCCAGGCGTCCCCACAATGTTACTGTTAATTAAATCCGCACATTTAAAGCCCATTCTTATCGTCAAATTGAGCTTTAACTTACCATCAAGTATTTTTGCATCTGGACGTTGCATACTTAGCATGAGGAAGATACCAAGCGATCTGCCGACAGCTGATATTTTTTCTATTATGGTGACACATTCCTTTTCGTCTTGTAGCATTGCTACTTCATCAATGGCAATAAAAATATAGGGTAAAGGTTTATCTTTTGTTATTTGATTGTATTCATCAATATGACCCAGCTCATATTCTTCCATTAACTTTCTTCTATGCAATACCTCTTTCCATAATTTTGCTAACATGTTCGTCATTTCATGTTCTTCCATGCAAACATACTTCACGTGCTTCACTCTTCTTAAAAAATGAAACTCTGAATTTTTTAAATCTCCCAGGTACAAATGTAAATGTTCTGGTGACATCTGTTGAATTAATGTAGCTAAAATCACACGTACTATACTACTTTTTCCGCTTCCTGTTTCTCCCGCAATCAGTAAATGTGGTGTGTTTGAATCAACCATATCATACACAATCGCATTACCAAATTGATCCCGACCTACCACGATTGGAAGACGATATTGTTTTAATAATGGTTGCCATTGTTTATAACTGTACTCGTAAGGCTGTAAACTTGCATTAGAATGAAATACATGGAGTACAAACTTTTTAATATTACCTTCCATCATAAGATTTTCACCTAGTATTTGCTGAAAACAAAACCATTTCTTATGAATTTGAGCTGGATCAACGCCGTTTGGCAATGTGAAAGTGTACCGTACACTTTCATTCCCTTCGAAAACATCGTGAATCTTAGGATAAATGGGGACCTTTCCACCTCGTGTAATGTGCTCATCGTATAGCTTCGCTTTCTTAAATACTTCTTCTAACTGATATTTATATTTTTTCTTTTTTAACCATCCCTTCATTGGTCAACCTCCTTACAACATGAGTAAAATGCGAATAAATACATAACCAATGAACCCAGTTCCTCCAATTTTTACACCGTAATACAGACCGTTAGAAAGGAGATTGGATGCAAAAACATAATCATTTCGTACTAAGTATTTCTCTAACAAAACAGCTCCAATTGTAAGTCCGCCTACTATTCCCAGGGCTACATACGTATGAACAAGCGGTGAAGACATATGAAAAAATGCGAGCGGACTAATAGGGCCAATACTAAATATTTTTGTTTGCTTTTTCTTCTTATAAGATTGGTCCATAAAGGCTTGAAAAGAAATTGTTTCTTTTCGATTCAGCATGTTTTCCCTCCTAAAAAAAGAATATCGTTAACAAATTTGGTATCCAGTCCACTCCAACACCATATTGCGGACTAGGTATGTTGTTCCATCCTCTCGTTAGATCATCCCTCAAATAATATTTAATTTGATTACCATTTATCTCATAAGAATCATTCACTGTTCCCCCTCCTTTTTTTTATTACGTTGTTCCTACTATAAACAAAACTCAAAACCCCCTAAAAACATGCGCTAATAGAGGATTTCTTTTGATAGTGCTATCATGATAGATTCTTTGGTTATAAGGTTGATATCCACTTTGGTAATTGCTTTGGTAAAGAATATGTATCGCTGATTGTCTGATATGCAATTCCAAACCTCGTCTTTACAAATAAACCTTGCTACCGTCCCCAATTCATAAACTTTAATGATACAATATAAGAGGAATTTTAAATCAATTCAGAAAATAGAGGAGGAAACAACTATGTCACTTTTACAGCAACATTTTGAAGAAAGAAGAGAATACATTTTCAATCGTCTTAAACAACCAGAATACATAGAAAGAAGCATAGAAAAAGTTCGACAAGCTCAAAAAGAGATCAAAAATACAGTGCGAACGATTAAAGATTTGTTACTCTTAGACAAAACAACTGATCCTTGTTTACCAGAGGTTGCTCAATTTTCTCTTCAACACATTACAAATTCAGAGTCATTTGAGAATGTCAAAAACCTGGTTCCATCCTCTATAAAAAAGTTAAGTGAAGAAGAACGCGCAAAAGTATTAGATGATACATTAAGCGTAGCAAACCAAATCATGAATTTAGAACGTACTGTTTTTATCATGATGTTTAATGCAAAAGAGAAAATCCTCATGGATTCTTATAAGAAAAAGCGTAGATCGCAAACAGAACTTCATTATGATGTTGCTGACAAAGAAGGGTTCGACAAGTCTTTTTATGAAGAGCGTATTGATTCATTACAAAATGATATTCGTGTACTATCTTTCAAAAAGCTGTGTGAAAATGAACCCGTACCAGAAGACTTAGAACTATTCAAACAACGTTATGAAACAATTATTTTGCCAAAAGTACAAGAAATTGTTTCCCTAATTGAACCAAGTTTAATAGATATAGACGTATTTTTAAATCCAGTAATCGAGTATGGTGTAGGAGAAATCAATTTAGATGAAATGATTCAAAAACTACACAAAAATCTTTCTCTATTTCACGAATTATCGAAAGTTGAATATTGCCCAACGGTTGAGCTAACAGTAAAAGAATATGTATTCTTAGAAGCTATGAACCGTTCCCAAAAAGGAGAGGAGTTGCAACCAGCTAAATGATGTATACACAAGAAAAATTTTATGAGAAGTTAATAGAAGAGAAAAAAGAAGTAACGATTTTTCTAATAAATGGTGTCAGAGTACCTGGGAAAATTATCGCTGTTGATAAATTTTCGGTATTAGTTTTAAGCAACGGAAAGCAACAGTTCCTTTATAAACAAGCAATTTCGACTGTTTCTTTATAAAATAAAAAACTTTTAAAATATTACAATAATAACTTTTTTATCCTTTTATGGGATATATACTTCAAAAATCCCCATACATAATGTACTCTTATATATAAGAGTTAGTTTTTTTCCTTTAGGACAAGGCTGGTTTCAGTCTTGTTTTTTGTTTGCATTTTTTTCAATACATTTGTTCAGGATTCTATGTATAAAGGAGTTTAAAAGAAGAAATGAATATGAAATTACTACATGATATGATAGAAGATCAAAAAAAAGAGTTAGGATATCTTGTAAAAAAATATGGTTTTAGACACCAAAAAGTAATTAGTGTTAGTCAAAAATTAGACCTCTTAGTCTATAAAGCAATGAACATATATGGATTAGATCACAAAATTAGAACAAAAAAAGAATCCTTATCATAAGGATTCTTAACAGGAAGATAAGAGACAGATATAGAAATAAAAAGAATTAATTATATTATAATTGAAAAATATGAAAAAGAATATTGAGAAAAAATAACAAGATTGAATTTTCTGATTAATTGTTTTTAAATAAAAACGAGCTGTAGTAACAAGCCGTCATTAAACCCCTTACACCAAAAGGTTGGCAAATATCCAATCTTTTTTTTATGTAGATAGGCTCTCTTGCTTTTTTTGCATGAGAGCCTATTTACATTCGGGAACTACCTTTCATTATTATAAAGAAATAATCCATATAAAACCAATGGGTTTTTTGATATTAAAACGCTACATTCCCTATATTTTATGTTAAAATTAGTGATTGAGGGTACAATTTTTCAAGAGAAAAGGGCAAACAATATAAATATTTTCTCAAAGTGTTCAATTCAAGTTCAACAAAAAGCATTTGTTATTCTATAACAAATGCTTTTTGACAAATTACATTCTTTTTTATAACATAAAAAAGAATTGAGTGGTCGAGACTCAATTCTTTTGGTAAAGCTATTTGCCAACGAATACCTGGTATGAGAATCCTTCGTTAAACGTTGGATTCTTTTACTTTGTCTGCAACATGAAATGTAATACTGTATATGCCATTTTTCTTGTTGAGCATCCTCGTTTGAGTGCCAATTGTTGTAAGAGTTTTTGCTGAAATGGTGATAATTCAATTTCTACAAAATGTTGAAAAGCATGAGATTGCCTTACAGGTATATCCTCTATATAGATATAGTCTAAACCTTCTGTTACTAACTCCGATGCAATTTGATCTAAATTTTCGTTATATAATGCGAACTCTTCCAATCTTTCATGCAAATGTGGTTCTAATGAAATTAATAACTTCTTATTATTTTTTCGGAATTTCTGTTTCTGGCCTTTCCAGTAACTTTGCTCTTGCATAACTGCATGTAACATTTTAATTCCCCCAATTTATAATTTGAATTTGTATTTCATCCTTAAAGTCAAAGTACTATTTCTTGTTTCTTACAATATCAACAGCGGCTAAACAGGCGGCTATCCCAAGACGCTTTTCACTATATATTTTCTTGTTCACTGTTAGGTACCAGCACCCATTTTCTTTTATGCTCAATAGATCGTCATATTGCCTCCCTAATTTTTCTAAAATAAAAGTGGATTCCTCAACGGGATTAAAATATTCAACTGGCATTCTAATAAATGGTGTGCGATTCTTCCCCCAATATGTAACGTATTTTTCTAGCCCCAAAAACTCTTTCGCAATGACGTAATCTAGCCTTTCTGTTGCAACAGATAAATCATGATACGGTATCCACCAATTAGAATCACTCATGGCCACAAACTCTTTTGCAATACTGTTGTATAAGATTTGACAGATACTAATACCTTCAAAGTCATCTTGTGTAACAACAAAATCAGACTGTCTTAATTTATGACCGTTTTTATCTGTTGTACCAATTTCAAATTCTTCACTTTTCAACAATTGGACTGTTTTCATCACATTAAATTCCCCCTTTATTTCTTACATGAACATGCTAAAATATGTTTGAAGGCTTATCATTTCTTATGCCCTTCCATTCATCACACTTCCCCTTTCTGTTGCTTTATAGCAATGGAAAGGGATTGTTTTGTAAAGCGGCTTTTACTCTCTTGCATAGCATTTTGAAGTAATTTCAACTTTGTTTCTTTGCAAAGAACTCTCCATACAGATACACCGATTTTCATTTTCTTGCCTCCCTTTTATAATTCTTCTTTACACTCATGACAAACCGTTATAGATTCATCTGTTCCCTTTATTTCGATTGTTTGATTATCTCCATGTGTACAAGAAATCTCTTTGTCTTCTAAATGTTTTTTTATGTGAATTACAACTTCTTCAATGCAGTAATAACATAGTCTTCCTAACGCAAATCCTTCCGCGGCAATCTCTCCACACGCTCTACATTTGTAATCTTCCATGTGATTGCTCCTTTCTTTTCTAAAGGACTAATTCACTAAGCTAACAGCAATCAACGCACTAATTAAAACCAAACCAATAAATTGCATGGTATTCTTTATTGATTGAATCAATGTGTTATCTCCTTTCTAGAGGGATTGTTTTGAAAATAGGCGTTCTTCCATATGGCTTCCCTTTAAAATCCATATAGGATACCCGAAAATAAGTAGGTGAAAAACATCATAAAAATGGAGGTTGCAAAGAAACCATAAAACCAAATCTGATCGGAAACATTCTCTTCAATATCAAAATAGCGATTCATTTTTTCGTAATTTTCTGAAATAAAAGAGTAAAATTTTTTGGAGGATTTAAATTTGTAGTGGGGTTGTGTTAAAATTAACTCACCACTTTTGATTTTTAAAAAGGGTTTTGTCAACACAATTCATCCTTTCTTGAATCAAAGTTTATAGGTTTTGAAAAAGTCCTTACTAAGTTGGCAGACCTGGGAAGGGCTTTTTCTTATATACTTTTACTTTTTCAATTCTTTTAGCGTTACATCCCTAAAAAACTGTGAATAGGGTTTCTCGCTATCTTCAATACGTTTCCAGGCTTCTTCTGGTAAAGTGATGGAAACTTTTTTAGTAATTCCAAGAGATGGACGACCAGCGCCTTCTCTTTTACCTCCATGTTTTTGCATTTTAGCTCCTTTCTTGATTTAAGTTACTTTTATTTTAATGTTTTAAGTTACTTAAATCAAGTGTTTTTATTTATTTTTGTTCGTTTTTTTTCGACAAATAAAAAAGTCCTATTAAAATAGGACCTTATTATATTTACTTGTTCATTTCTTGAATGCTTATTCTTATCTACTTATATATTCGTCTACTATTGCTTGTAATTTTTGTCTCCATTTTTCTTTATCTTTAGTTTCATTTGATCTATCTTTCAATTTTGAAACTTTGTTCATAAAGGAGAATTTATCCACTGGAATTTTCTTTCTAAATATGATGTTTTCGTAGTCCTCAGCGGATTCAACAATTCTCAATTCAATTGTTTCTTCTGTTCCTTTGACCGAATGATTTGTTAAATAAAAATCTAATGCCGCGTAATCCTCAATATTCTTTTTAATCTCTTCCTCAATAACAGTGTGGTACTTGCTATTTTGAATTGCTTCTTTTATTTCATTAGCATGAGGACTATATTTATGAAGAAATCCACGATATAAATTTATAGATTTTTGCATATATAAAAAGCCATATGGTAAATTAAATTTATTTATCGCATTGTAATAGTAACCTTCCGATTTCATAAAGTGTTTTAGCATCATATCAAATTTTTTGTAAGAAAAACCAATACCAGATATTTTTCTTATTTCATTAAATAATACATCTGGATATTCTTTTATCAATGTTAATAATTCATTAGATTTTTCTTTATTTTTACGTTTAGTCTCCCCACCAAATGACTCTGGATTACTTAATTCACAAGCTAGATATCTTTCTTCATTATAAACTGCTAAACCTCTAATACTTTTACCAAAATGCCTAGCATGTAGCCCTTGCCCTTCTGTTGTATCTTTATAGAGTTTATATATTTGAATTGGATTATTACATGAAGGACATACTGCATAGTATCTCCCCTCTTTACCACTCATATCATAATAAGGTGATTTCTTATGAGTTTGATTTTCATAATTGTATACAGTCAATTTAAATATTTCATTACTATCTGTTTTTAATTTAAATATATTCATTTGCGTGCCTTCCTTTATAATAATTTCTACCTAAATATCATCAATTTTTACATCTAGTAATTCTTTAACTTGTACTTAATAAATAGTAAATTACATGCCGCTAAAATGATTCTTCAGCTTCTCTTAATCTTTTTCCTCTTTCATCTGTATAGGTAACTTCTTTAATTTCCAAAAACTCTTCTTCATTAAAAACAATCACTTCTCTTTCCACATGTAAGCCTAAGGAAAAAGCATAATCTTTTTCTATTATTTCTTTCATAGGACATAAATTCTCATAAAACAAGATACTTTTAATTGGAACTTCTACTGCAACTTGAACCTCTTTACAATAACGATTAGGATCAATAGTAAACGAAGATAACATATTAGTTTTTATTTTGGATGAGTCTTTATAAAAATAATCTAGCTCATTTCGATTTAAACCTCGATATAGTAATACATTGTTTGTTTTACACTCTGTTTTAAGTTTTACTTGTGTTACATTATATAGCCGAGCAATTTCCGTTTTCATTTCTTGTTCAATCATTGTATAACCTGGTTTATTTTTGATTTTGTTAATAATATGTTCTCGATAACCAAATGTCACGTTAAATGGAACCTCAAAAATAGAGCATACCATTTCAGTTAGCAAAAATTTTGCTTCCTGTTCATCATTACTGCCACCAACCCATGAAGATATATTTTCGAACAGCCCCTTTAATTCAGGCCAATCACCAAAGAGTAAGTAATCCAAATGTTTATTTTTAACATGTAGTCTTTGTGCTAAATCCAATTTGATTTCACTCTCCTTTTATACAAAATAAGATAACTATTAAAGTTATTTTTGTTCCCTTAATTTTACCACTTAAAATTCTTTATTTTCAAAAAAAAGAGGATGCATTTTGAATACATCCTCTTTTTTATTTCACAACAATTTTCACTTTTGTCCCGTCCGGTAATTTCTCCACTTTATTCCCAATGTACGAACCAGCGCCACGATTATCAGCTGGTTTTATATGCCTAATATCAGCACCTTTTCCGCCTTCTTGACACATGGCCATAGGATATTCATCCCGATCATATCCTTTTTTGGTTGGAACATTTGCTAATGACTGCTTTCTCCTTTCTGCGGCTCCATCCCGATCAATTGTACAAATATCTGTTTTACCATTTGCAATCGCATCTTTAATATGTGCCGCGGTTTCTGGATACTTATTTGATGGAAACTCTATAACTTGTGCAATATCTTGTATTCCACTTGGTTGTTTTGCAGGATTTGAATTTTGAATTGCTGAACATCCCGAAAATAGTAATCCCATTACTAAAAAACTATTTACCGCCCCTTTAAACTTCATTATGCTCCCCCTTATGAAAATCTTAATCGAATTGGCTAAACACGTAATCATAAAATGCATCTGTAACATTCTCCACCAAATCATAAGAAACATACTTCTCCAATGCTTTCATTAACATAGGCTTTTCATCTTTAAAATCAATCGTATAATCCATTAAGAAACTCCAATTCCAGGATGGAATTGCAATCAAACAACTATGTTTCATCTCATATCCACAAAAATAAACATTTGGTGATCCATAACTTTTTAGAACTTCAAACTCTACACATCTCATCTATAACCCTCCTATTCTTTATTGCTTGAATTAGAATATTTCTTATATCTTTTTTGTATATCATTGGTAATACCTATACTGACTATAATTGCTACCGCCAAGTACATTATGTATTTAAAGCCTGTATGCTCTACAACAACTATACTTCCAATAATAAGAACTATCGTGGTAAGAATTGAGATGATAAAAATACGTTCGTACTTTCGAGATTTACTTTCCTGTTCTAATCTCCCCTCTTTCATACTCTGGTTTCCTCCTTTGGATTCTTATAAAGTGAAATCCTCCATTGTTTTACGGATTTCATCAGCTTCTACACCGATGTATTGTAGTGTTTGTCTTTGCGTCGCATGACCAAATAACTTCATCAAATAATACACATCTTTCATTTTTTTATAATACTGATAGCCAAACGTTTTCCGCATACTATGTGTTCCCCAATGATCTGAATCAATCCCACAAGCCTGTGCCGCTTTATGCAAAAACGTATGGGCCATTTGTCTTGTGATTGGCTTATCTCCTTGACGACTTGGAAATAGCCAATCAGAATCAGCTCGATTACTTGTGTACTTCGCAATCTCTTGTTGTAAAACCGTATTGAAATATACTTCTACGGTTGTATCTGTTTTTTCCATTTTAATTTTTATAACATGCTTCCCTCGAACATCTTTTACACGTAATCGTAAAATGTCACTAATGCGTAAACCTGTATTAATTCCAAAATAAAATAAAAAATAATTTCGATATGAGGAATTTTGCAAAAGCCAATCTTTCATTTCTTCAATTTTTTCTATTGAACGAATTGGTTCTTTTGCCCCAGGTTTTCGTCCCCCTTTCGTCATAAAACATGACCTCCTAAAACTATGTTGTAAGATACAATATGTAAAACTTAGTTTAACTATAACTATAATTTGTTAAACTGACAATCTTTTTCTTTTCATTTTATAGCGAAAAAACCAGTAATACCATAGAAAAACGCATGATATCACTGGTTTTTATGAGTTTAACATTTTGTATCTTTTGTAAAATTCATTTATTGGATAAAAAATCCCTTCACGATTTGTGAAGGGGTAGAAGGAGCAGCTGTGCCGAGAAGTGCAAAGTAGTTTCTAATAAATCTATCAAAAAAAGAAATGCAATTTTTTTTTATTTTTGCGTTTCTTCTGTAGAGTTAAAATAAAGTTTGACTAAAAATCACTCTACGGTGTTAATTTTCTTGCATATAAAAAGCTATCGATTAGTCATTCCTATATAAGCGTTGGACATTTCAAATGTTTGTCCTGGTTGAAGAGAGCTCATTAAAATCTCCATATCTATCTGTATATACTCTGTACCTTTCTTGATTTTTGCATCTTAAAAATAATCAGGATTAGAATTTTTTAATAAATACGTGTATTCGTTTCCTTTTTACACAAGTGCCTTTATCGGTAGTTTTAATAAAACATACATATAATGGTGATTATTATGGGAAAATATCACAAATTATCAAATTCTATAATTTGTACAATATAAACCAATACCTACAATAAGTTACTTTTTGATTTGGTTTGTGATTGGATGGAGAGAATATGAAAAAAATTACACAAAAACAAATTTTACTATTTGGCATTTCATTAATATTTATGACAGGATGCTTGCAAAAGTCTCTTATTGATGATGTTCAATTAATTCAAGGAATTGTATACGATACAACAAAAGATAAAATAAAAGCAACAATTGTCTGTCCTGTTCAACAAAAAGGGCATAAAGTTCAAATATTTGAGAATATTGCAAACACAGTAAAACAA
>NC_022783.1 GCF_000496285.1 Bacillus toyonensis BCT-7112
TAGCAAAAGGAATTCTTTCAACAGCTATGTATCAAGAAATAGATCTCATTAAAACTGAAATGAAAAAACGAAACATTTCAGAAATAGATTCACAAAAGATTTATCAAGAATATATACAATCTCAAGATAACCTTATTAATTAAACATTTAATATCCGGAAATCAATATTAAATTAACCATTTGTGGTAAAATATGTATTAATTATTTAAATATATAATAGTAAGGAGACTTAAATGCAACCAAAAAATTTAACATCTTGGAATTTCAAAGATAAATTAATCTTTTTATTTTGCTTTATTTTTCCTCTGATAGGGTTTATTTATATTCTTATTAACAGAAAAAAGTGGAATAAACAAGAAACAATTTTATATCTACTATTTGCTGTAATAAATCTTTCTCTAACTATAACAGTAACATTTATCACTCGTGATTTTTGGATAATCACACTACATTATATAATCAGCATACTCTTAATCACTTATTTTATTTTCACTAAAAAAACAAGTAATAATACCCCTATTTAAATTAAAAAAGAGTCCTATTAATTTAGGACTCTTTTTCTTGGTTTGAAAGTACAACAATGTATCATAATGAAAAACCCTTTAAACATACAAGTTTTATTTTTATAAGTATTAAAATAATATATAATAATAAAAATATATTATTTTAAAAATTGAGGTAACCATTATGCGAAGTTTAAAAATATTATTAGGACTATTATTTACATTCATAAGTATATGTATATATTTTTTTTTAGTAGAACCTAAAGATAAAATAAAACTAACTCCTGATATGATTTCACAGGTAAAATATTTAGAAACAAATTCGGTTGCTGAAGGTACTATTAAAGATTATGGTCAAGATGCAAAAAATGTATTTCAAAAACTAATTAGTTCAAAAACAGTTGTATCAAAAACAACTTTTTGGAAAAAAAAGCTTTCCGAAAACTCTTCTAATCTTTCTCAACGTATTATTGAATTTTCATTAGATAATAAAGAAAAGATTACATTTGAAATATTGACTTTCAATGTAGAAGGACATAAAAACGAATCATATATTCGACATATAGGAGATTCTACTATTTATCACTTAAATGCAGAGTATACTGAAGATATACTGATGCAGTTTACCAATCGTTAATATTTCCTTCGTACTAAGATCATACTTTTAAACACATCTATTAATATCATCTTGAAAAGCACTTCTGAAACTATCAAAAGTGCTTTTTGTTTTTCATGATATGAAAGTAAACTTTTAAATATTAGTTTACTTTCAAATCCCTGAAAATATTAACTTTACAACAAGCCCTCTGATATCCTCACTTTATGCAACAAAAGTATACATTCAAAACACTGTAAATAAAGAGGTTAGAACATCCATGAACAAAAAAGAAAAAACTAGATCCACACTAGTTTTTTACATAATCACTTATTATCGAAAATTACTTTTAAAAGTTTCTCCAATTCTTGTTCTCCATTTTAAAAAGTTTTTTATTTATAAGAATTGAATTAAATATTATTTGTCTGTTTTCTCTTTATGTTTAACAAACACCAAACTAAATAGCCCAATAAATAACCATCTACAATAGAAAGTCCTAGACTTATTAATAGATTCCAACCTAAATGAAGGGAAACCAATAAAGAAAGTAATCCTCCAACTATGCCACCTAAAACACCGATCGTAAATTTCATCTTATTAGTCATATGTGTCCTCCATATAATCAATAAATTTCATACCAAAATTATATATTACTAATTAAAAATATACAATTTTATGTAATTTTTTCTTAATATTATATTTATGTGAAATTGACATAACACCACTTATCAGTAATCAATGTATCTTAGATTACTATTTAGATGTTCAAGTGTTAAACTAGTTGTATATTATCTAAACAACCATCTAAACACAAAAACAAAGAAACCCTTATCAACTATAAAATTGTTTAGTTGTTTGAATAGTGTTTAGTTCAGATGTTTAAAAGGATGGTGACCTAAACAGTGCAACAAAGAGACTGGTTATCAGCTGAAGAAGTAGCTAAAAAAATAAAAGTATCAGCTATGACTATAAAACGAAACTGTCAAACCTACGGTAGTTTTTTAAAATTCCAACAAGGTGAAAAGAACAAATATTTAATCCATCAAGAATGTATACCTGTTTTTCAATTTATAGCTAAAATGAGAAATAAAAGAAACCTTCAAACAAAACAAATTATTGAGCTCCTCAGTAAAGAAGGATTCCCTAAATTTATAGATGTTGAACCTATCCAAACAACTAAACAACAACCTGAACAAATCCAAGTAGAACAAGAATTTGTAGCTGTTCAAGAGTTAGATAGAATTGTTGCTGAAAGAGTATCTGAGCAACTTAAAAAACATGAAGAAAATTTAAAAGAATGGTTAACTGAACAGCAAAAACAGCAACAGGATTTTCAAAAAGCTATGGTTCAAAGAATGGATGAACGTGATCAAAACCTAATGACTATGATCCGTGAAACCCAAGAGACTAAAAAATTGATTACAGCCACTCAACAAAAAAAGTGGTGGCAATTTTGGAAATAGAAAAAGCCGTGCTTATATGCAGGGCTTTTTTATACAGAATTCTATACAGATTTTTGTACTAATACAGGACTTTTATAAACCTGAAAAACCCTAAGATCTCCACAATGTATAAAATCATGCATAGAATAATAGAAAGAGAAAAAGCACAAACCCAATTGCATCAAAGGTTTGTGCTTTTTATTTGCTACCGATAATGAGACGTTATGTTAACAGAACATGTATACAGTAGTCACTTTACAAGAAATAATATATTATAGAATTTACAAGATAATGGTAATTGGATATCGGAGGATATAATACTATGTTTGAATTTCTTTTTGGTCTATTATCATCAATATTCGGAAGTATATTTTACGACCAAGGTTTAAATACAAAAAGGGTTGATCGTCACATTGAAAAACTTGGACAGTATCCTTGGTTTAAAAAGATTTATGAGAATAAACGGTATCATAGGCTTTTTTTCGTAAACTATCGTATTCGTGAATATCTGCAAAGTAGCTTTCGCGTTAAACAGTTGATTAAAAGTCAGAAAAGGCAAAAAAAATTCAAACAATTACTTGAAGTACAACTAACAAAATCAAAGTAATAAGAACAAGCTAACTTCTGATAACGATAGTTATGTAAATAAGCTGTCCAGATGGACAGCTTATTTTATTGCTTAGCGTGTTTTTTCCCAAAACGTTGGCGGTATTCATATTAATTCTTTAATAATCTTTCTTTCACTGTAGAACCTAGATTTACTATTAACCAAAAAATCACAGCTGTTATAATCCATATCGTTACTAAAATAACACTAGAAATAATAAAATCCTTTAAAGATGAAAATTGTAATGGAGAACGTTGGGTTATTAATACCTCTTTTATTACATAAAAAAGTACAAATACTAAACTACCGCCTAAAAAATCAACTACTCTATTTTTTTTCTTAATCTTAATTCTTTTTTTTAGAATACTGTCTTCTCTTATTAATTCATCAATAGTTACATTATATATATCTGACAAAATAATTAAATTGTCGATATCGGGATATGTTTTACCAGATTCCCACTTTGAAACAGATTGTTTTGAAACGCCTATTTTTTGTGCAACATTTTCTTGCGTGTAATTATATTGCAATCTTAGTTGTTTTAACCGTTCATTTAATAACATCTATATTCATCCCCCAAAATTTAAAAGTGATATTTAAAATTAAATCATAAATTTAAAATAAATCGATAACCTTCTGAGTAACTATAGTCACCCATTGGTTTACAAACTGTAAAATCAATTATTTCCCCTTGTTTTTGGGTGTGAGTGCTGGCTCGTCGTGTGGGGGCGAAACCCCACGAATATAACGTAACTATACATAGAATAAAATTGTTGCTTTGATCGATACAACTAGCGGTTCGGCGGGTACAATTGCTGATCCAAGTCGAACAACCTAAATTCTCGTTTTTGGTCTGTTCGGCTTGGCGAAAGATAAAAACCCGCCGAAAAAAGTTTTGCAAGGACAAAATTAAAAAGCAAAAGTATTAGCCTTTTCTTTTTAATTTTGAAGGTGGAGATTTTTGAGCGATGTTTGCTCAAAAATACTACCTGTTCCTTGCGGAACTTTTAGCCCTATATATAAGAGTGAGAAGAGCAAAGTAAAGAAAGTCAGTAATAACAAGGGTTTATACGATATAAGGTGTGAAAAAAAATTCACACCTGTGTGATTTTTTTTTCACACCTAGAAAATGGAAAATAGTACAAAAAAGAAAGATGTCAATAGTAAAATTGACATCTAAAATAAATAAATTGGTAATTTATGTTTTTTGTTATCACCCATAACTTTAAAATTCCTTAATGACTTTTTAAAAATATGTTGAGTTGCCCTATCAACACTATCCTTAGGAGAACAACACATAATATTAGGATTTACAAACCATGTACGACTTGTGCAAATCCTCCCATCATCAGTTGTCATTCCTGCTTCTGCAACCCCTAAAACACCTTTCTTTAGCAAGGAATTCATTGTTTTAGAAACACTCTCTCTTGTTTTACCAAGCTTTTCAGCTAAATAGCTAGGTGTTGCTGCATTAGTATCAACTTCATTATCATTATTATTTTTTTCAATAATTACATTAGTTTTAAATTCTAAATAAGAAGAAATCTGCAATAAAAACGCTTGCTCTGCATTAGTGAAATATCCAATACCATTTAAATATTCCATATTATCCATTATAATCTGCACAAATCTCACCCGATCCGTTGGTTTTTTCTTTTTTGCAATGAAATATTCTTCTCCGCCAGTCGCCTTACTTAATAACTGTAAGAGCATTGCTTTCTCTTCTTCTGAGTAACCACCGGCTTGCAACTGATCGTAAATACTATCAATCTTACTATCTCTTTCTTTTGCCTTTTTTTCAGCTTGTCCAAAATCTACAACTTTTGTCATAAAATAATTCTCTCCCTTAGTGGAAGGAATCAACTTTTATATGTTAGAATGTATATAGAATATATATTGGTTGATTCCAACCTTATTATGAAAAACCGCCTGTCCGCCAAGACTTTGGGCGGTTTTTTCGTGTTTCTTTATAATAACATGAAACACCTTGTTAAAGCTTTCCATCTCGTGTAAAAACATAACATTCAATTCTATCTTTCTCTATCAAGATTTTGATGTCTACTTATTTCTCTCTTATGTTCACGTTCAAATTGATTATCTACTCCCTTGCTATCCAATTCATTTTTAACAATTCCTCTAAGCACCTTAAATTGCTCTTTAAGAACTTTTTTCGTTTGTATATACAAAACTCTTATATTCGTCTGTAAACCCTTTATATGAGCTTTTAACGAGCTTATTTCTCTATTTAATACACCAACTTCTTTTTGCAACTTACTTTTTTCTTGTTTCAACGTTCGATTTTCTTTCATCCAGCCCTCTGCATGCACTTTTAAACTCTCATTTTCTTTCACAAAATCTGTTTTTTTCAAACGCTCATAATCCTTTTTGATAGTAACCGCTGCATTTACTTGCTTTGTTACTTCTTGATATTGTTCTGGTGATAACACATAATTTCTTGTCTGTTTCTTCGTGATCTCAGCTTTTCCAAACATTTTATCCTGTACTTCTACTACTACTTCTTTATGTAAAAATGGAATTTTAACAGGTTCATTTGGCACTTGATCTGTAGCACTATCTAATTCTTTTTGCATTTGTTCTACTCTTTTTTCTAACTCTATATGACGCTGGCCAATTAACTGCAGCTTTTCGTTTTCACTCTCTACTTGTTGCCTTACTATCTCTAATTCTTTGTACGTATCAACAACATCACTTTCCAAACTCGTTTTCGTTACTTCTAATTCGTTTGTTTTCTCTTCAACGTTTTTTAAATGATCGTCAATCGTTTGTAACTGTGTTTCTTTTTCTTCTACTTGGTTTTCAATAGTTGACTTCGCTTCTGCATACTCCTTGTATTGACGGACTTTCATGTACTTATGTGAACCAACATTAGCACGTTCAAAATTCGGAATGTGCTCTTTAGCCAATTGTTCAATATAGGCCGTTTCTAATGCTCTCCAATGTGCAATTAACTTTCTTCCCGTTCCTTCGACACCCTGTTGTTGCAAAGCTCTATCCATTCCGACACGCCTCGTTAATCCTCGACTACTTTCGAAATTCGGTACATAGTTAATATGTAAATGCGGATTTGCTTCATCATCATGCAAAACCATGTTATAAACCGCTAGGTTTGGATTTCGCTCTTGAAACGCCTCTGCATACCGCTTTAACGCTTCTTTCTTAGCTCCCCTATGCTTTGGGTCATCTTTACCTTCTCCAATCGCTACGACCAATTCTCGTTGCTCATGCGTCTTATCATCTTTATGTATTTTGTCATAGTAATTCTCAATCTTACGGTCATTCCGTTTTTGCTTCTCGTTATACTTGTCCACCGCTTCTTGAAAGACATCCTTGTATACACTTCGGATGTCCTTTTGAACAAAGTAAATATTCTCCTCTGATCTGGCTGGATCGATACCAGGATTCCCATGAGTATTTTCTCTGTTATTGTGGCTTAATGAACTTTGGTGAGATTGATTAAATGAGATAGAACCCAGCATAAAGTGCCACCACTTTCCCTAGATTAATTGATACCATCAGTCTAGCAAAGCGACGAAATGATGTCAATTTACGTAACCCTATACGTGTTTTGACGCTATCGCATCAAAACAGATAGGGGTCTGCGACGCTCTTCGGCTCTGCCGAGCCACGTGCTACGTGGCAAAACAAAACCTTGGGCTTTGCCCAAACCCACTGGGGAACTCTTCCCCAGACCCCCTCAATCAAACTCCCCAACCCCTCAAATCCTTGAGGGGCTCCCTCGCCGGTTGGCATCCCCAAAACGGTTCGTTTTGAGGAAATGCCAAGAGGGTGATACTTCAGCTGCACGTATCAACTCCTTAATGCTCCTTTCATGGATCAGCACAAACCGCTGAACCATTCCAGTCCGCTTACCGTTGACACTTACCGATTATTTTCCCTCTCCCAATAATCATTTCGCGAGTTGTTCCAATCGCTTATTAAAATCTTCTGTCATAAGCAATATAACCATTCCCCTGGCGTGACCCCGTTTAGTTTTTAGACATATTATATAAATGTTTATTTGATTATTAACTGAGGTGAATTATTGTGATAAATCCTTACTATATTAAAAACAGGGCAATAGGCGGAGTCTATACAACCCATGGAGCTCAATCAACAATGCATGCAGTATATCATGCAATGCAACATATGCCATACTATCATCATCCAGCTATACCTTATCATGAAACCATACAATATTATCCAGCTATAGAATATACATCTCAAAGTATATATCCTACTACTTTTACAACAATTCCATTTTATTAACATTCTCTTGTTTTTAGTCTGTTCGGTTTGGCGACATACCACCCACCGCCGAAATCCATTCTTTGCGCTTTCCCCTTGTTTTGGGGTGTGAGTGCAAAGAATGGGGTGAAGCGAAGCGAGGGACTAGCCACTTTTAGTGTCATAGAAATCTAGAGTAAGAGTTAAATTCATGGACAGCCGATCTAAGCGGTTCGGCAGGTACAATTGCTAGTGCAAATCGTGCTACCTAAATCCTCGTTTTTGTTATTCTCTAATGTAAACTTTTGAATATTTGTTTACATTAGAAATTGAAATATATTATATATATACTGAAATCATGAAATTAAGATATAGTATATACACAGATACAATTATTAATTTTGTTCACCAATATTCCGTCTAAGTAAACCAGGGTGAAAATTTAGTTTATAGAATATATAGGAAATAACAATGTTTTATCTGTATGATTTTTTTATGAGGAGGAAACATTTTTGTCTTTATATAAACAATTATCAGATGCTCTTTTAGTAGGTTTTTTTATAGAAATTAATAAAAACA